>CAZPBV010000173.1:0-7408 GCA_964584675.1 uncultured Bdellovibrionales bacterium | reverse complement strand
TGAATTAGGTTTTCAATTCTACCGCGCGTTGCGGCAAGAGTTGGAAGCGGCCTTCAGGCACAGGAGAAGCGGAAATGGGTTCGACAGCAACTCCCGGTTGGCGAGACTTGATGGTTCTATCCAGAGAAACCGAACGCCTCGCGCTTGAGGAGGCGCGACAACCACACCTCCAGGTGATTCGCGAGACTCGCACCCGAGTCGCCGAATGGCTCATGGCCCATGGCATCGACATGCGCGCCATTCGCCTCGACGACTCAAGACTCACGACGCTGGGCTCTTTTACCTTTGAGATTCTGGTCAGCAACAGCGCAGGCCAGAGGGTCACGGTCACCGTGAACTTCAATCCCGATCCGAAGGGGAAGTCGAACTTCACTGTCGATGGTACGGTGCCCTTCGTATGGGATCACTCTTTGGGGTCGACTCGCGCCGCCGCCAAGAAGCTCCAACAGCAAGTGCTCAACATCCCTGTTTCGCGGCGAGAAGTGGGCGGCACCGTGGACTGGATTGTTGATGTCGTGCTGACTGCGTGGTCCCAGGCGCGGCAGCAACAGCTTGCTACTGACTGTGGGGAAGGTGCCACTCTCGATCAAATCGGCGACGCTTTGGCTGCCGAATGGTGGAAAAACGCTCCTCTCCGACGCATGGCCGTCGGCCTCCCCGAAGGCCTCGGCGCGACCGCCAGCCTCTATCAGCTTCGGATCTCAGCGTTTCCAGATCCAAATAAGGAGTCTCAGATCTGCATCGTCGAGACGGGAACTGACAAGGTACTGAGTGACTTCTTCGGCTTCCGCCCGGGCTACTTCGGGTCCCTGACAGCAGCGGCGCTCGAATGCGCGAATGCCTTAACCCCAATCCTCAAGCGCCCAGTCACAGCGCCGCATCCCGCGTCATCTCCGAGCGACCTTGCGGCCTCCGCCGCCGCCCCAGCGTAGCATCTCTCAAGAAAGAAACCCCACGCCCTGGCTCCAACGTGCGCATGTCGACTCAATATCGACGGCAATCCGAGGAGCCAGGGTATTCCTTCACCGCTCACGAAAGGAGGATCTTTCTAAGGTTAGCACCGATCACAATGTTGGCTAACCTCGCTTTCCCCAGCGAGTAGTCACCGAGCCGCTACAAAACCCTTAACATCCGCTCCGCCACCCTCTCCCACGAAAACATCTGTCGCGCCCGCTCCTGCCCCGTTCGGCTGAGACGCTCAAAAGTTTGATCGTCCGAAAGAATTTTGTCCGCCGCATCCAGAAAGGCCCGCATATACTCTTCTGTCCCGGGCTTTCCCTCAATTAAGATCCCCGACTCTCCCACTGTTTCAGGCAAAGCTCCGCGCGCCGAGGTGACAATAGCGCAGCCCGCCGCTTGCGCCTCCATTGCGCTAATACAACTCGTCTCTTCAAAGGTGTTGGGATAGAATAGCAATGACGACTTCATAAACTCCCGCGCCAGCTGCCCTTGTGTCACGTTACCATGCACTACGCATCCCTGTTGCTTAAGCCTCTCCGCAAGTTCCTCATACTGCGCTTGAGCACGCGCCTCATATCCCTGGGGCCCCGCATACACCCCGTAGCCGCTAAAAATGTGCAGTTCGATGTCTGGATGCCTCTTTTTTAGCTCGCTGAAGAGCGCGGGAATTAAGGCCAGTCCACGATAGGGGGTGGAAGAATAGATGAGCCGCTTTCTTTTTCTCTCCTCTGAGCCCGAGAAGTACGGCAGGTGGACGCCATTTCCTACAACAAAAGCCTTTTGCTCCGGAAATCCCGAAGCCAAACAGAGGGACTTTCGATGCCACTCACTCACCGCAAAGAATCCGTGCATCATTGCAGCCACCCGCCGATCGCCCATGCCAAGATTGTGGGGTTGGTCATAAGAATCGCCGGTCCAGAAAAATTTCTTGCAGCGCAGAGGCGATACAAGCGGAATCCACTCACGCACCGCAATAATGGCATCCACCGCCCCAACCTCGTTGGCGTGCTTGAAGGAAACGTAGCGAGCCTTGCCTGAAACAGAATTCTCCATTCGAGTGAGCACCGTCACCTCGTGCCCGCGTTCAGCCAGTACCTCGGACACACGAATGATGCCGGTTTCGGTTCCTCCCAGTGGACGCTCATCAAGGCTGGTTGCATGAATAGGAACGCACGCGGTGGGGCATATCACTATCTTCATTGCAGCTTCCATGCGGTAAGCCACTTCGCCGATTGGCGAACCAGCCCAAATTCCGCTACCAGCCGCCGTTCCATATCGGGCATATGGGCGCCCCCATAAAATATGGCGCAACGTTTTTTCCCCAGCGCCTTCTGCTTTCTCAGACCGGCGAGCGCTACCTTATTGCGCTCGCTTAGGATCGTTGAGCCTTCCGGCCCGTTCAAAGCCTCAAGCACGGAATCCATGTCATCAAACTGCTCGGCCATCATGCGCCTCAGAAGAACAGAGCGATCCTTCACTACCAGGAGGAGCAACATGCTTAAATCAGGCGGCTTGCCTTCGCCGCTTAGCTCCTTCGAATAGGCCAGCATGATAGCGCGCACAAACATCTGCAAGAAGCTTTCGTTGCGAGATTCCATGGACCGAACAAATTCTTCCGGCGACATATCGGCGTGCACAAAATTCTTGGCCCGGTAGTTAATGCCCTGCAACTGAAATTCAAGCTTCAAAAAATCTTTGATTGCAAGTTGAATCATAGAAATGGGATGGGCCGGCTGGTCACTTTCGCGCGGCATATCCCCCTTTTCTGCTATCAGTTCGTAAAGCACCACATCATAGGCCGAGAAAACCTTATTCAGTTCCTCATAGTAGCTTTTCTCGCCCACATGCACCGCCGATACGAGATCGACAGAGAAAGAGCTATCGGCGTTGCCTGCTCGGACGTAATGCGCGATCGACGTCTCGAGGGCCACGGCACGATTGTTTTCATCACGCCTAACTCGCACGAATGCCTCTTCCGCCCATACTGAGCGCGCGAGAACAAGACCAAAAAAGAAATAAGCACAGGAGAGAAGTGCCCGCCGAATCATGCTCGTTCCTACTCGGGGAGCAGACGAAATTCACTCCAACCAGAAAATGGGATGCGACCCGCGGCAGCCTGAATCTCCTTCTTGGAAACACCTCGCACGCGAGCGATCACTTCCGGCAGAGTCTCGACCGTCTTTCTATACTGCCACTCAAGGCCGAGCGACATGAGCCTCCCCATCGGGAGTTCCCCTCCCAACACCATACGGGAAATGAGTTTGGTCTTGGCTCGCTCCATTTCCGCATCAGAGAAATCAAGGGCCCCATCAAGCACCCTTCGAATAATCTCAGCTACGCGGTCCAACCGCTCAGGTTCGGTGCTCGCATACACCGAAAAGGCTCCGGTGCCGTCGCGCTCGTCGTTATCAGCCCCTGCGGAATCCGCCAATCCGCTGTCGATGAGCTCCCAGTACAACCTGGAACCAGTCGAATCACCCAGTATCATGGCGAGGACAGAGAAGGCATAACGCTCTTCAGCTTGAGCGCTGGCCCCCTCCCCGAGAAAAACCATGTGAGCCTGGGTAATATTCTTTTTGCGATAGACCTTTTGAATCGGATCGCGTCGGAAAGACTTGCAAAAGCGATCCGTTTTAAAATTTCGCCATCCTCCGCATTCCTTTCCTGCCTGCCCAACAAAACGGTCCCAATCAAAGGCGCCCGAAGCTACGAGCACCATATTTGAAGGTGAGTAGCGGCGGTCGAAGTAAGCCTGCATTTCATCCCGATCGAGGTCGCTAATCGATTCATTCGACCCCAAAACAGAATTACCCGCCGGATGATCTCCGTAATAATCGCGAGAGGCATGTTCAAAGAGGAAGAATTGCGGCCGATCCTTATAGAGCGCAATCTCTTCAAGAATCACCTTCTTTTCCATGTTGTACTCATCGCGGTCGAGACTGGGGCGCAACATGTCGGACAGAAGCTCCTGCATACGCTCAAAGTATTCCGGCAGTATCGCCGCGTAGTAGACGGTGTTCTCCTCAGAGGTAAAGGCATTGGCTTGGGCGCCTATTGCTCCAAGTTCAAAAGTAATGTCCAGCGCCTGACGTTTGGCAGTTCCCTTAAACATCATGTGCTCAAGAAAATGAGAGACCCCCGATTCTGCCGGCTGTTCATCACGCGACCCGGTGCGCACGAAAAAACCAATCGCAGCGCTCTTTCTTTCCGGAGCGCACTCCCCCAGTAATTGAAGTCCATTGGAGAGGGTGGCTACTTTAATCTCATGTTTCATAATTACACCCCCCAATTACACGCCGCAGTTATAAACAAGCTCGCGAGATCCCAAGGTCACCAGAGTAAAAGACGTCATCGGAAACGCATCAAGGTACTCGTCAATACGCCTCGCGTCGATCTTATTAATTTCCGATACGATTTCGTCGATGCTGCGAATTCGTTTATCCAACCACCAATCGTGAGCATTGGAAGAAGCCCGGGCCGACGAAGACTCTTCGCCGATAACAAGACTGGCCTTGAGATTAGCCTTGGCTCGAGCCAACTCGTCTTCGGTCACCGTCCCCTTGAGCTGCCGTAACTCGGCAACCAACACATCAAGTGTTTCCTGAGCACGCTCCGGGGTAGTTCCGGCATAGGCCGTTACCGTGCCAAAGTCTTTGGTAGATGAGTGGCGCGCATAGACGCTGTAACACAACCCGCGCTTCTCTCGCACCTCAGTAAAAAGCCGTCCAAACATCCCTCCCGAGAGCACCTGCAGAGCCACCTTGGCGGCAAAGTAGAGTGGATGTCCAAATACCGCCGACGGATACGAGAGCGCTATCTGCAACTGGGCAGAGTCAAAATTGACATGCGTATAGGCGTGGGCCGGCAATCCGCCAAAGGCGGGGAGCCCTTCGGTTTGTCCGCTCCACGAGCCAAATTGCTTTTGGCACAAGTCCAGAACCGCGCTGTGCGTGCACTTTCCGGCAACTGAAATTATCGAACCGCGCGGGCCAAATCGCCTTTCCCAATCGGCGCGCTGCTGAGTTCCGTTACAAGCCTTCAAGCCATCCTCAGTGCCATGCGACGGGCGGTTATACGGCGCCGGATAGTAACGAGAGCCAAGCTCGACCATAACCCGGCGCGCCGGGTTATCCTGAAGGGAAGCGATGTCTTGAAGCAGAATGCTGCGAATGGGGTCAACTTCCTTTTCAGGGAGCTCCGGCTGACGCACGATCAAGGATACTAAGTGAAGAGCCTCTGGAAGTTCTTCTCCCAGCAGAGAACCTCGAAAATAAAACCGATCAAATCCGGCTGATTCTGAATGCCGAATGCCACGGTTGTCGAAGGCATCCGACAGGGAGCGAGAATCCGATCCGCCGGCTCCCCGCGAAACGAGGTCAGCCAAAATCAAACAACTCCCCTCTTGGCCGCCACGATCGGTAACTATGCCTCCGGGAATAGAAACCTCGTAAGCTACCGACTCGACATTGGGAATTTCCTCAATGAGAACGGTAATACCATTGGGTAGCGGTTCAATTCGCACTTGCTCTGTTGCTTCCATGAAACTCCTTACGTCGGGCCTATTGTCCCTCAGCTCTCACGATATCGGCTAATGTCGTCTTGTTCAAGCTGCTAGGTTCCTTGAGAAAGCCAAAAAGGCGCTCCATCTCGCGCGGAAAATGCAGCGAACGCCGGTCGCCAAAAAGAGCTTGTCGCACCTCTCCAAGAGATAATTGTTCCGGGCTTTTCAGGAGGATGAGCGGCATATCACGCGAATCACCGCGCGCAATGAGTCCGGCCTTTTCAAGCGCATCCAGAGTCGGCTTGAGAACCACTGAGCTACATCCTAAAAGTTCGGCGAGCTCCAAATCATTGGGAAGCTTGCTGCCAGAGGCGAATGAATGCGCAACATGCACCAGCGATTGCACCGCGAGCAGCATGCGGGCGTCTCCAACACTAAGAACGCTCCGCTTCCAGAGCTTCCCGTTGCGCGGTAAATATTGCGCCTGATACGAACACTCAGCGCCAAACAGCACTATACTCCAGGCCAAATACAGCCAAAAAAGAGAAATCGGTATCACCGCTATAGCAGAAAGAGCCTTGTATACCTTGTCATACGACGAAAAGTCAGCCAGATAGTAGGCAAAGAGCCCCTTCGCAAAAGAGAAAAGCAAAGCCGCTACCGCCGCGCCAAAAATGGCCGAGCGCAATTTAACCGGCGCCTTAGGGACCAAATAATAGAGAAACAAGAAGGCCGAAAAATCAATAAAAAAGGGTAACAGATCTTTGTACACCGCATATATAACGCCACCATGCTCAAACTCTGCCAGAATGGCCTGAACCCTAAAATCAGCAAAATAGTAGGCAGAGAACAAAAGGATTGGCCCAATGAGTATGATAGAACTAAAAATAGCAATACGCTGAGAGATGGGCCTGCTCTGGTAAACTTGCCACGTTGTATTGAGCGAATACTCGATGGCGTTTACCAGGAGAAGCGCTGTCAGGACGAGAAAGCATACGACTACGGCATTGAGCGATGCTAAGGCCTCGCTAAACTGAGCAACGTAATTGAGAGCGGTGTCGACATATTCTTTATTCACTTCGCTCGGAATAAATTGACGAAACAGGAACTCCCTGACCTGGGGTATAAACTCGTTTGAAACAGCAAATGAAGTTAAAATGCCAAAACAGAGCGCGACGAGAGGAACAAGAGACAGCAGGGACGAATAGGCAAGCGCCGCCGCCTTGGAAAACCCGTCATCCCAATAAAACCTATCAGCTGACGAAATAAGCACCCGTAAGGTCCAATGAACCTCAGCGACAACCCAGCGCACCCCTTTTAGTGCCGTAGAGGCCGGATTGAGGTCCTCGCTTGCAGCCTTCTCTTGAACCTTGGTATTCATACCCTTATAAGATGCCTTACCAGTGTTTTAAGTGCCATAAGGAACTTTCTCTAAATTCGGCCTCAGTCGGACGCAGAGACACATGCCCTTTTTGCAACGCTGACTTACATGCCTGCCTCAATTGCGCGCACTATGACCCGGCCTGCTATAATGAGTGTCGCGAGTCCCAGGCTGAGCGTGTTCTAGACAAGGATAGAAGCAATTTTTGCGATTTTTTTCGCTTCAGACCGAGTAACCCCGGCAGCCCATCGACACTGTCCCCAAAAGGCGAGTCCCTTAATAAGCTGGAAGGGCTTTTTAAGAAATAGCCCCAGCCCCTCCGTGCTGAAAGCCTGAAAATTCAAGCTCTTCTATTTCACTGCCCCGCCTTACACAAACGGCGCCCCCTTCAACGATTTCTCCAATGCAGACACCTATGGCTTTGCTCATGTGCGTTGGGGGCACCGTATAAAGCAACTCATAGTCTTCTCCCCCGCTATATGCAAAAAAATAGGGCGAAATGCCCTCTCTTTTGGCCAGAGCCTCAACTCCCTCATACAAGGGGACCTTTTCCTCCACTAAAAGGG
>CAZPBV010000172.1:0-7529 GCA_964584675.1 uncultured Bdellovibrionales bacterium | reverse complement strand
AGGGTAATAATGAGAATTTATTGATGACCAGGCAAGAATCTCCCCTGTTGCTGAAGACCCCGGACGACTGGGGTGACATGGCTCTTCAAGACATCATCTCCTTGCTTAACGACCATGCTCATCTTGAAAAGAAGGCTGCCGGAAATGCTCTTGATTTGCTTCATTGCTGGCCTCGGTTGAGTCCCCCGCCACAATGGATACGCACATTATGCGCTATTGCGGTTGATGAAGTTCAGCATTTGGCGATTGTAGCCCGGATACTTGAAAGTCGAGGAGCCAGTATGAGTCGGGGGCATAGGAACCAGTATGCACAGGATTTGAGAGGATTGGTGCGAAAAGGAACGGGGCCGGACGAGACAGTGGATCGCTTATTGGTCTCGGCAGCAATAGAAGCGCGGTCCTGTGAGCGCTTTGAGATTTTGTCTCGCCTGGCCCCTCGCGGGGAGCTGGCCAAGCTCTATAAAGGATTGTGGGCGTCTGAGCATGGGCATTATCGCGCTTTTGTTGAGCTGGCGTCGATGGTGCAGTCCACATCTGAAGTTCGTAGGCGTTGGCGAGCTATCTTATGTTCAGAAGCGGAAATCATCGTTTCTCAGAAGGAGGGATCACGAATTCACTCTTGGACCGGGTGAGGGAAGCATGTCTTCGGCATGACGAGCATCCGATGAAATGCCAGGAGGGCATTTTGGCGTCAGGCACCTAAATGAAGCCGTTCCGCAATTTAGGCCGAAACAAAAGGTTTGAGCTGAACGTCGGATTGAACAGCATTACGAGGTCCGAAATAATCACGAGCTCTTCTCTGCCGCAGAGTGAAGATCCCAACCTCACAACAAACCCCTATAGGACATCTCAATAAAACAATCCGGCAAAAGGGGAGGGGCCCAAATGGACTTCACGCGGCCTTGCAGGGACCGACAATCAAGGTTACGCGTGCGACAACGACCAAGTGACCCACACGGTCATTGTTGTCCGAGGGCCCCGTATGTAAGGAGCTGCGCAAAACGCCAGACGGCGCGCTCCCTCGAAAGGGATACTCAGCCGAATCCACGATCGAGCGGCCTCCGATAGTGAGAAATCGCACACCATCGGCTCCAGACTTACACCCCTTTTGCCGGAATCTCAAAAACAAAGGGATTCTTCACACTGCCTATTGGGAAGGCTACTGCTGCATGGGATCGCTAGTCAAATGCCAGTTCTCGGAGCCTGACCGACAGGTCTTCCCAGCTTTTCTGCGCCTGTTTAAGGGTACTATATACGTTTGAACGGTGCGAATCTCCGAGTTAAGTCAATCACTTGCGCGCTTATACTTTCCCACGGATAAGGGTATTCAGAACTCAATATACGGTTAGCTGCACAGGTTGCTCTGACTGTAGCCCCTTGCCGTTGGTTACCTTCACGGTGATCCAGTGCGAACCAGCGCGATTTGAACCTGGAATCCAGCTAAAAATTGCCTGCTTGCCACTGGGAAGTACCTTAAATGAGTAGCTATCGGATCCTCCACTAATTGACGGTGCATCGACCGAGAACAAGAAAGGGCCATCATCACGAAATACCGAAACAATAATCTCCGCCCTCTTTCCGCGTCCTACTCGTCCGGGAGAGGAACTCATATCCTCGGGAGTAAGGGCAAGGTGCACCCCGTTCTTTTGATACTCACGCTGTGCGAGGCCGGTCATATCAAAGTAATTCTGGGGGTAGAGCATAACCCGATTAAAGGAGAGGCTTTTAAACTGACTGTTGTCTAGTTCGCGGCCGTAGAATCTTGATAGATTCAAAACAGTCTCAGCAGGGCCATAGAGTCCGCTCTTGTTGTAGCGAGCACGATAGGGGTACCAATTGTTTACAAATTGCTGGTAGTTGGTTCGGCCGACCTCTTGCATTTTCTTAAAGACTTTTATGGCATAGGAGTCTTGGGAATACGGTCCGTAGCGGAAACGTGGGCTGTAGTAGCCAAAGTATGAATTTGATTGGTAGCTATTTTCAGAAAAATTTTCCCCGAGGATGCTATCCAGAATCGTGTACACCTGGGACATGACGTATTTGTACACCTCATTTTGATAGTAATTCGGATCGGAGTTATACGGCGGGGGGGACGTGTATAGAGACCCATCGTTTTTTACAAATAGTGCTGGGATCCAAAAGTGGGTTAAGACCCCTGGCCTCAAGAATCGAGCGTAGTTATCTCTGATTCGATTGAAGCCAGTTGCATCGAAAGCGAATGCCCCTTGCAGAAAGTAGGGAACCAAATGAACTCGAATAGGCCACTCTTGTTCGACAAAAAACTCCTTTAGGCCGGTGTAGGAGACGACATCGTCAAGAATTTTTCCATAATTGATGTATCTCGTGCCGGTTGGATCAAGCAAGTCTGCCCCGGTTCCGCCCATCTGAATGCCAAAAATCATGCGAATGTTCTTGCGCGCGCCAATGGCAAGCAGTTCATCCACATAGTGGTTCTGGTAGCCTGGAACAGAGAGATTTTCGTCATCCAATCGCTCAGGGCTCATCACCACCCCGATGGCCGTCGCGCCGGCATCAGCCCAGTACTCTGCGCCATCCTTGAGGATTTCAAAAAAAGACTCAGTTCGAGCGGGGCCGTCAATTGGCGGAATATCGATGTTCCCAACAAAGTACATCCAGGGGATGAGATCGAGGCGGCCATCAATGCTGTCGGTTACCTTGACTCCATCCTGAGTGCGTACGTGAGTGCCTTTTTCGTCCTCAAAAACATACTGAAAAGGCGCCCGTACCAATGGGTCGCGCCCTGGCATAGTGCTCTCTTCTTTGTCGGAAAGCCCGTCTCCATCGGTATCTGGATTGAGAGGGTTCGTATGACGGTTATGAACTTCATCACCATCGGGAATTTCGTCAAAATCGCTATCAGCTACAACCGGGTTTGTTGAATTCGCAACTTCGTCTGCATTGGAGAGGCCGTCCCCATCGACGTCATCGCTGGCCGTTTTTTCAAGATTCATGAAGTAATAGCGTTCCCAGTCATCAGGGAGGCCATCCATATCTTGGTCTGTTTCCAGACCAAGTGTGCAGTGTTCGTCTATGGCGCCATCGCAGTTGTTATCCACACCGTCGCCGCAACGCTCTGCAACCGGAGTAGGTGCCCTGCATGTCTGCCACGCGTTGTTGTGGCAGAGTTGTTGCCCCAGACAGGCCCCAAAGAGACTGGAATTTATACACTCGCGTGTTTGGCCCTCCTCACAAACGGTGCAATCCTGGGAACAGTTGAGCAGATTCTCTCCTTCCTCGCATATTCCGTTTGTATTGCAGCGAGGAGTATCAAAGGATGAGGAAGATGAGGAAGACGAGCTTGGAATGCTCGAGGTGGAGGAGCTTTCGTCGTGCAACCAGTGCCTCGCGCACATAAAGCCCGCATCCACCCGGGCCGCTTGCAGGCGCTTGAGAGTTTTGGTGATAGCCGGCGCTGATTTCGGATTGCGTTGTGCCAGCGACTTCAATTTTTTTATCTTTGCTGAGTATAGTGGGATGAATCGTCCTCGTCGCCGATCGATGTTTCCGGCGCGACAAGCGCGTCCTTGGCAAACACAATCAATTGATTTTGACTCTAAGGTAATGGTCAGTGAAGCAAGCTGAGTTGCCACTGGGCGGGCGTGAGCCGGACTTGCTAATAACAAATACAGCACCGCTACCAGGGGTAGTCCCACGCAATTAGTGACATGCCTTACCACAACAACCCTACAACTACAGAATAACCGCTAGATATGCACTTTCCGTGCCATTGCTAGCGGTTTCTAGGGCTATTGATAGTCATCACAATTAAGGGGATATCGGACGTCCTCATAGGTCGCTCCGTACCTAATGGATAGGGATAAATTTGCGTGGCGCTTCCCGATTTGCATGACCAGTGAATTGCCAGGTAGAGGAACACACGGCTTGAAAGAACCTTTCAAGCCGCCGGCAAAAGTTTGCCGTGGCTTGGGTACACGAGCGGGGATAGAGGTTCTATCCCCGCTCGAAGTGCCGGTGATCCTCAGGCGGGAGGAGATGGGTCAAGAATTTCCGCGGTCGCGGGGGTTGCGTCTCCTACCGGGGCACTCTCCGCAGGGGAAGGGGGTGGGTCACCCCTTGTCCTCCACATTGGAACGTTGAGGGCGAGGCGAAGGGCCACAAAAAGAGCCATCACTGCCGCCACCGATCCGAAGAGAGGCAATAAGCTGTTGCTTTGCCCGGCGATGATGGCACCGGTGAAGGTGGTCGCGATGACGGCCAACCCTACCATCAATGCCGCCACGAATCCGATTCGCGGGCGTGAGTTCACCCATTCCACGAGCGGGCCGAAGGTGTTCTCGAGCGGCCAAACCCACCAGGCGCAGAACATCCAGTAGGCGAAGCCGCCGAAGGCGGCCATAGCCCTGACCAGGCCAAGATGTCGCTCCGCCCACGGCCGGAGATCCCGAGGCTTGGGCGGCTTCTTAGCCTTTTTCCCTGTGCCACTGGCCGGAGGGTCGCCCGTTTGGGATGACCCGGTCGATGTTGCAGCACCAGCTTGTGGTTCGGGTTTCTTGGGTGAGGCCGGGTCCTTTGTCCTGCGCCTTCCAAGCAAAGCAGGAAGTGAGAAGAACTTAGACATCTTACGATCCTCCACGGTGCCAAAGAGAGTAAGACCTAAGAGATCGCCATTCGATCTCCACGAGGTCTTAAAACCGAAGTGTGTTCCTCTACCCGCCAAAATGGAGTTTGGGCTTCAAAAAAGCCTAAAGACATAAGATTAAAGATCAGCTTGGACATGTTGCCAGAACCGCGAGTCCTAATCCAGTGTTAGGACCGGTCCGTCGTTGGCTCACAATTCATGTTACCGAAAAGGAGGAGTCGGGAGCCGGTCGCCCGAGGAAGCCTGGCAAGAGGGGGCCGCGCTCATGGTACTTGAACCATCGAAAACGAAAACCGTGCTATCGCCAAGGAGGGGTGTTTCCGAGAAATCACTAAATATATCAGCCAACCGAATACTGAATGCCTATTCGCGCAGGAGTAAAGCGAATTCCCAAAGCCCTGGCCGTTCTTTCCGAGTTTAGGGTAGTGTCCTGCGGCCGAATGATCACGTCGATAGCATCCAACCGTGAGCAGCGGACAAGGAGATCTTGTCGGGCGCCGCATGCCTGAGCATAGAGAGTTCCAAACTCCAAACGACTCAAGCGATCGGGGCCTCCGCAATGAAACGTGCCGCTGTGTCGAGTCTCTATTAGCCTAAACAGCACCTCCACGATGTCGCCCACATAGCAGGGGCTGCGCCACTCGTCATAGAAAAGGGGCACTGTCTCACCCGACAACAATCGGCCTTGCATCCATCCGAGTTGACCTGAGCGCGACCCAATGGGGGGGCCGTAGGCCAGAGCAATTCGAATGACAGCCCAAGGTCCCTGGAGAGCCTGCACCATAGTCTCGCCTTCAACTTTGCTGCGGGAATATACCGAGTAGGGAGAAACAGCGTGGTCTTCAGGAAAGCCGCCCTGAGGAGCTGCGGCCCCTCCAAAAACCAAGTCAGTTGAAGAAAAGATCAGAAACGCTCCAGTTTCGCTAGCTAATCGACAGAGATGTCTGGTCAGCTCTACGTTCATCATGGCGGTTGTAGCGGAGTCCTTTTCGGCCTCGTTTGGGGAACTAACTGCTCCCAGGTGAACAATAACGTCCGGGCGCATCAATCGAATATTTTTCTCCATTGCAGGAAAGTCTTTCAAGTCGAGCATCAGGTGATGAAGCAATGGCTCAAAGAGATCATGGCGGCGGCGGGCGAGAGACAAAAGTTCCCACTCGGTACGCGAGAGGGCCGCTTTCATAAAGTGACTTCCAATATACCCGGTGCCGCCGGTGATGAGTACTCTCATGTTCGAATCGATTGGCTACGCAAGACCCATATGAAGCAAGGAACCCCGAGGAGGGCAGTAAGCACTCCCACCGGCATCTCGGCTGGAGCAAGCAAGGTCCGCGCGGCTGTGTCACACCACGTAAGAAAAACGCCTCCACCCAAGCCGCAGGCGATGCTTAGGTTGCGATGTGAGGCTCCAAAGAGATTTCGCAAAAAAATCGGAACTAAAAGACCAACAAAACCAATCGGCCCGCAGCTTGCCACTACTGTCGCAATCATACAGGAGCATATTACAAAGAGTCCCAGTCTTGTTCGATTGATCCTCACTCCGCGACTGGCCGCCAGCTCGTCGCCCAAAGAAAGAATGTCCAAATGACGAGCAAGCCCGAAAATAGAGGCAAATCCCCCTAGGGTCGTTACTGCTAAGACAATCGGAGCCCGATATCCCACCGTATCGAGGGTGCCCATGAGCCATCGCGAAAGCTGAAAGACCTGAGACGCGTCACTGAGGTACTGCAGAAGCAGAGTAAAACTGGAAAAAAAGAAACTCACCATCACACCCGCGAGAAGCATCCCGGTGGGACCTGCTCCGCGCTGCGGAGAAATGACCCCGACAATAATAAGCATGCTGGCCAATGCGCCAGCGAGAGCGCTCCCTGTAGAACCAGCCAGCCCGAAGAGATCTGCGGGTGTGGCAAAGCGAAAAAAGAGCGCGGCTCCGAAAGCGGCCCCTCCCGAAACTCCTAAGGTAAATGGTGTGGCAAGCACATTTCGGAACATGGCTTGAAAAACCATCCCGGAAAGAGCCAAAGACGAGCCCACAAGAAACGCGAGCAGAACTCGTGGAACTCTTAGGGACCACAAAATAGTCGACCCTATCGAATTCGAGGCAAACAAGTCGGAGTAGGACAGGGCTACTTGACCAATCAAGGGGCACACCATCAAGGTAAGAGCACTCATGGTCAATAGCGCTGCAAATGCCGGGAGCTTGTTCATGAGGCCCTATCTCGTGAAATGTTGTCACCCTCCAGGGCGGCAGAAGCTACCGCGGCCGAGACTACCATAGTGCGCTGCGTTGTGGGATGCGAGACAAAGGCAAATGACGTTCCATATATCTCTTCCAGTACTGATGGGCTTACAGCTAAATGAGCCGGCCCCGCGAATGCAACACAACCCTTCTTAAGGGCTACAACGGTATCCGCCAAAATGGCGGCAGCGTTAATATCGTGGGTCACCATGAGAATGGACACCCTTTTCTCTTTATGCAGGCGCGACAGTAGGAGCAGAATGTCATCCGAATGCTTGGGATCGAGAAAATGGGTCGGCTCGTCAAGCAAGAGCAGTTGGGGATCTTGAGCAAGGGCTGCCGCAATAATGACGCGCTGGCGCTCTCCTCCGCTAAGGGAATTTAAGTCGTTGTTGGCAAGGTGTTGGACATTGGTAAGGCCCAATGCCTCGGAAACGCGCGCCTCGTCGGTGGCGCCATAGTTTGAAAAAAATCCAATGTGCGGGTGGCGCGCCAGCAAACAGAACTCGCGGACTGAGTAAGAGAAAATGCTCTCGACCTGCTGGGGTACGTAGGCCACGGAGCGGCCTCGTTCGCGCCAAGACAATTGATTGAGAGAGGTCCCGTTGAGGGATATTGTTCCGCTAGTCGGAGTATATACCCCTAGAATAGCGCGTAGGAGGGTTGTCT
>CAZPBV010000171.1:0-7542 GCA_964584675.1 uncultured Bdellovibrionales bacterium | reverse complement strand
GACATTAGCAGAGAGGTTATCGTATGAAATCCATAGCGCCGGGCCGAATTAACGGCTTACTGACGGCCCCCGCCTCAAAAAGTTTGATGCAGCGCGCTGTTGCCGCCGCGGCTCTTGCGCAAGGTACAACCCAAATAAGGAACCCTTCTTTCAGCGAAGATGGCAAAGCGGCCCTGCGCATTGCCCGAGCGCTGGGAGCGGAGGTGTCTGAAGGCGTTGACGCGGTTGTGATTCAAGGCGGAAAACCTTTGGCTAGTAATGTGTTTGATTGCGGCGAGTCGGGACTGAGCTTTCGGCTATTTTGCGCTATTGCTGCTCTCTACGATAAGGAGATTACAATGGTGGCGCGGGGATCTCTCTTGGCCCGGCCGATGGATATGGTTATTGACACCCTCCGTGCTCAGGGCGTCCGTGTTTCCTGTGCGTCTCACCATCCCCCGTTTACGATTGCGGGCCCCCTGCACGGAGGGACTATTGAGGTAGATGGCGCCGCAAGTTCTCAGTTTGTGAGTGGCCTTCTTATGGCGCTACCACTCTGTAAAGAAGATTCCGTTCTGAGGGTTAGTAACCTTGCAAGTGCAGACTATGTTTTGTTGACTTTGGACATACTGAGGCACTTTGGAATTGTTGTTGAATCAAGCGGGGACCGCGCTATCTACCAGATTTCCGGTAGGCAGCAGTACCGGGCGTTGGATTACGTGGTCGAGGGCGATTGGTCCGGCGCAGCTTTTCTGTTGGTGGCTGGGGCCATTGGCGGTAGCATGGTGATAGATGGTCTTTCAATGGTTTCTCATCAAGCGGACCGGAGGATTGTCGATGCGCTACGGCTGGCGGGAGCGCACGTGAATGTTGACAACAATTCGGTGGTTGTAGAAAAACGCGATCTCACACCTTTCGAGTTTGACGCGAACGATTGCCCTGACCTTTTTCCTCCGCTTGTCGCGCTCGCAAGCTACGCCTCCGGGGTAACGAAGGTGAGAGGAGTAGGACGTCTGAGGCACAAAGAATCAAATCGGGCCTTGGCGCTTATGAATGAATTTGGTTCAATCGGAATTCAAATTGAGATTGAAGGAGACATGATGTTCATCCACGGCGGGAGGGTTTTTGGAGGAAGCGCTCACTCTCATGGTGACCATCGCATCGCGATGGCCATTGCAGTAGCAGCTATGGGGGCAGATGCTTCCGTTAGTATTTGTGAGCCCCAAGCGGTGAACAAGTCGTATGAGCGCTTCTACGAGGATCTTGATAGTGCGAGGTGCAGGATATGAATTCATTGGGAACGCTGTTTCGGGTGAGTGTATTGGGTGAGTCGCATGGGACCTGCGTTGGGGCGCTGGTTGATGGCTGTCCTGCGGGTTTGTCTCTGTCAGCCCACGAATTCGAAGCGGATCTGGCACGGCGACGAGCCGGGGCAAAGGGCACAACGCCACGGATGGAGGCCGATATCCCGCTTCTGAAGAGCGGCGTGTTCGAAGGTAAGACCAGTGGTGCGCCGATCTTGGTACTCTTTGAAAACTCAAATGTACAGTCTCAGTCATACGAAAAAATGAAGGCAACTCCCCGTCCCGGGCATGCCGACTTGGTGGCGCATCAAAAGTTTGGCGGGTTTCAGGATTATCGTGGTGGAGGACATTTTTCAGGTCGGCTTACTGCCGCCGTCGTGGCAGCAGGAGTAATCGCAAAAAAAGTCATTGCGCCTGTTTCGGTTGATGCTCGCGTCACTCATGTTGGAGGAAGCCCTGACATAAATGGGACCATCGATAGGGTTCTACAAGAGGGAGATTCTGTCGGCGGGTTGGTCGAGTGTGTTATACGAGGGCTGCCCGTCGGACTGGGTGAACCATTCTTTAATTCGGTCGAGTCGCTCCTTGCCCACGCTGTTTTTTCCATTCCCGCAATTAAGGGGATAGAGTTCGGAACCGGATTCCGCGCGGCGACAATGAAGGGTAGTGAACACAATGATCCTATTGTGAGCGCTCAGGGTGCTACTGCAACAAATAATGCTGGCGGCATAAATGGGGGGCTTACCAATGGTAACCAGGTTGTATGTCGTGTTGCCGTCAAACCTACCTCCAGCATTAAAAAGCCTATGAACAGTGTGGACCTGTTGTCGGGGAACGCCGTGGAATTGAAAGTCGAAGGCCGTCACGATGCCTGTATCGCATTGCGAGTGCCGCCGGTGCTTGAGGCAATGGCATCTATTGTGGTGGCTGACCTTATGCTGCTGGAGCAAAGAATTCCTCGTGTTTGGAGACAGTAATATGGATTTGCGAAAAATGCGCGAGAACATTGATAGAGTAGATGCTGAAATTATGTGGCTTTTGAGTAAGCGCATGGAGTCAGCTATTCGTACCAAGCGTTTTAAGAGCGAGATTGCAGATACCGGTAGAGAGGAGGATATTCTGGCTCGCGCCCGTCAGCGAGCTCGCGGGATATTTAGCACTAGTTTTGGAGATGTTTTGTTTCAGGCGATTTTAGAGGAAAGCCGCCGTCTCCAAGCATTGGATGTTCCCCTGGCAGCTTTTCAAGGAGAGCACGGCTCGTATGGGGAAGTTGCCATGCTGGCATACAACAGGGATATGATAGGCATTCCGTGCCGGGAATTTTCGGAGGTGTTCGAGGGGGTTCATAGCGGGGCGGTAGACTATGGTATCGTGCCGATCGAGAATTCGCTTGAAGGATCGGAGAATGAAGTCCTTGAGCTGCTCATCCATTCCGAACTTAAGATTGTTGGGGCAATTAGTTTGCCTATTCGTCATTGTCTTTTGACCCTTAAGGATACCGATTATCGGGATATTAAGGATGTCTACTCGAATCCCGGCGTGCTCTCACAATGCAGAGGATTTATTGAGCGGCATCGCTTTGAACCACGACCATTCTATGATAGTGCCGGGGCAGCGCTCATGTTGCTGCGCGATAAACCGCGGGCCGCTGCCGTTATAGGAAGTGCTTTGTGCTCGACTCTCTACGACCTTGAAATGCTGAAGGATGGAATTGAGGACTCAAATAATGTGACCCGCTATTTGGTGCTTGGTCGAGATTGTACATTGGAGAACCCCATAGAGGGCGGGACATGTTCAATACTCTTTACTCTAGCCCATAAGGCCGGCGCGTTGTTTGAAGTATTAAAGGTCTTTTATGAAGCGGGGATTAACTTGACTAAAATTGAATCGAGACCAGTTCGCGGTAAGGACTCTCAAGTTGCTTTTCTTTTAGATTTTGGCGGCCATGGGGCGGATCCTCGAGTGAGGACTGCCCTGGAGGAGGTTCGAAAGCATGTCACCTCACTCAAGGAGTTAGGAAATTACGTTGAGGCGTCGCCGGCATGAAACAGCAACTACAGGGGTTCTATAGGCTTTATGAGAAGGCGTTGCAACGTGAGCAGGCTGGGCTACCGATAATCAAGTTACATGTTGGTGCCACCATGCTTCCCGTTCCCGAAGCGGCGCTAAGGGTTTTTCGTGGTATTTCATCGGGAGCGAGCCCATATGTTTCGTCATCGGGTATCATGCCGCTTCGCGTAGCCGCGGCTGAGCGAGAAAATTGTTCTCCAGAAGAGATAGTGATAGGTCCCGGATCTAAGTTTCTTATTTATGCCTTAATGCACCTCCTCAAGAAGTCCGGCCGGTACATGATTGTTCCACAGCCGGCATGGCCCGCCTACGGTCTGATGGCGGAGGACCTTGGGTTGGCAGTCCGCTATGAGGAAACCGGATTGAAACACGAGTGGGAGCTCGGCAAGTTTGAGCTTGATGGTGCGTGTATGGCGCTTGTCTGTAACCCCCTCAATCCCACCAGTACCTGTTACAGTAGTGCTTTCATGCAGCGCTTGGTTGTCGATACCAAGGTGAAGGGCATTCCTCTCATTATTGACGAGGCATATAGGGATTTGGCGTTTCAACCGATTGAGAGATATCCCGCAATTCGGGTTCGTTCCTTCTCCAAGGAATTTAATATGGAAGGAATGCGCCTAGGTTATGCCGTGGTCCCGGCGGATTTAGGAAGAGAGATGTCACGCTTTATGCAGCTGAGCGTCACCTGTACCTCTGCTATTATTCAGGAAGCTGGATCGGCCTGCCTGAGAGAAGGTCAGACAATCTTGGACTGTCATCGTCAAATATGGAAGTCACGTCTGACTGTTTTGGGCCAGGCTCTGCGTGGAACTGGATTTGAGTTCGTTGATCCTCAGGCCGGTATGTATGTTTTTGCCAGACACCCCGGAATCGTCGATAGCGAGTCGTTCTGTGAGAGGCTATTCGAAAGGGGAGTTGCTGTTGCTCCTGGAACCGCTTTCGGCCCGTATCAACAGTTTCTTAGATTTGCCGCCAGCGCGGAAGGGGAGGTACTACTACAAGCGGTCAAAATTATTGAAGACACTCTTAGGACTGATCCATGAAGCCGTCGGTGGCGGTTATTGGCTTTGGCCGTTTTGGAGCTTTGTGGGCAAGTATTCTTCGCCGGGATCTTGATGTTGCAGTTTACGATACTTCTGTTGAAGCATGCGACCGCGCCCGCCAAGCGGGATTTGCTGTTGAGCCGCTACCGGAAATTCTCCAGCGGGACACCATCTTCTACGTTGTGCCGATATCCTCCCTGAGGAGCGTTCTCGAAGAACACGTAAAGATTCTCAAAGAGTGCCGGCCGGGGAAACTCTTGGTGGACGTTCTATCAGTTAAGACGTATCCCAAGGAGGTCTTCGGCGAAGTGCTGCCCCGTGGAACTCGGGTGTTGCTCACGCATCCTCTTTTCGGTCCAGATAGTGTAGGGGGAGCAAGTATCACCGGGCATCGCATCGTTGTTGATAAGTATAGTGCTACTGTTGACGAGCACTTTTGGTGGAGCCGCTATTTTCAGGATAAAGGCTTGGAAGTAATAGAAATGACGGCCGAAGAGCATGATAGGTATGCCGCCGAAAGTCAGGGTCTTACGCATGCGATTGGTCGCACCTTGGAAGAATATGGACTTGCCTCGACACCGATTGACACTCTAGGCGCTCGAAAATTGATGGAGGTTAAAAATCAGGTGTGTAATGACACTTGGGCCCTCTTTAGGGATTTGCAAACTTTTAACCCGTATACCGCCTCTATGCGCTGGCGTTTGGGTCGAGCGCAGAACGCAATATGCCGCGGCCTTCTGCCGGAACGAATGGTTAGGGATCGGTTGATGATTGGTATTCAGGGAGGAAGGGGGAGCTTCAATGATGAGGCTTTGCGGGAGCGTCTCGCGGGGATAGGAGATCCGGTGCATGAATGCAAATATTTGTATACCACCAAGGCCGTTCTCTCGGCCCTAGAGCAAGGCGAAATTGATATCGGGCAGTTCGCCATCTGTAATTCGAGCGGCGGCGTGGTGAGAGAGAGTGTTGAGGCGATGGGAGAGCATAATTTTAAAGTCGTGGCCGAATTTTCAGCTCCGATTTTCCACACACTAATCATTCGTAGCGACGCCTCAGAAGATTCAATCGACACCATCATGGCGCATCCACAAGCATTGAGACAATGCGAGATGACACTCAAGCGCGACTACTCCGACTGTTTCTTGGTACATTGCGAGGGGCCGGTTGCAGATGCTTCGGGTGCAGCCCCCCAGCTCAGTTCGGGGCAAATTCCTTCGTCGGTGGCGATTCTTGGAAGTAAGGAGCTTGCTTCCCTGCCCGGGCTAAAAATTCTTAAAGAGAATTTACAAGACTCCTTCGAAAATCGGACAACATTCTTGTGGGTGAGCCGATAGTCTAGGGTCTGCCGCCTCGGTAGGAGGCGATGCTACCACAAAACGCAAGGACTGCTTATTCTGTAATGGCAAAGGTATTGATATTCATGATTTCCCGCATGTAGTCGGCAAGTTGCAACTCATGAGGCAGCGCGCGCGGTTCACAAAGAAGGCGTCCTTGAGTATCTACATATTCTGTCGCATCCGCGCCGCCAAAAAGATCCATATCACGAATTGGCCCCGCAACCGAAGCGCCATCCTCGCCAGGCGCAGCACTGCAGACGGCATTGAGGGCTGCAGAGATATCCACGCAGGCACCGGCGGGAGAACGTTTGCAACAATCTCGTAAGGGCATCCAGAGGCCATCGGTGGCAAGGACCTGCGAGTATAGAGAATTTGGATCACGAAATGGATTGGAGGCTGAGGCCGAAGTGAAGGAGCCGCCGGTTGCATTTACGAAATCAGGATTTTTTTCTTTGCGAGCATCAGCTGGTGTCATACAATGTCCTTTGTACTTCTTGAGAAGAAAGTGCGGTTGAACATAACTACCGGTAAGCCCCATGTGAAGTCTTACTCCCTGAGGAGCGCCATAGGTGTTCACACTTGAGGTAAATGCCAGTTTCGAGCTTTGATAACTGTTGGCTGAGCTACCACAAGATACAGAAAACGGAGCGTCCGGAGCCGCTATGGAGCCGAATGTGCAATTCATAAGCCCGTCTCCAAGCAGGATAACATCCAACGAGCGATTCAACGGCGGATTACTAACATCGTGAAGCATCATCAAAGCGTGACGGTAAGCCATCGGGAAATTGCTTTGTGGCTCCGAAGTTCCTGCGGTCAGAGGGAAAAAGGCATGTCTGAGTTGCAAAAACCATTGATCCGAATCGTTTACACCCTGATAGCCTGATGGGTACGTTGTATTGGTATCGGTACCAACGACGTTGCTCATTGCCTCAAGGGTTTTAAACAGTAGGTCGTTGGGGGAGGAAAGTGCAAAAACTCGTTGAGGGCTAAGCGAGGTAGTATCAAATCCGATTACTCCGAATTTGTCCCCCGAAATTGCCCGCGCCTTGAAAATCTGCGCCAATTGATAGAGCCCTCCAAGGTATGAAACGAGGGGGCGCGGGCCATTATAGAAGTTGGGACCGGGAGCGAGGTTCACATAGGTATCGATTGGCCCGGAAAAGCTTTGAGGACTGCATGGTCCCCATGCTTTACAGTGCCAATTCTCCGGACTGTAGCCCATGAGACAGTTAATAAAGTTTGCATCTGATGTTTGAGATTGAGCGTCGAGGCACGATTGGTAGCAATCCTTAAAGTGGGAATAATTAATACATCGGCGCAAGAACGTGCTTTGACATCGATAGTCACTTAAAAAGTGGTGAATTGGCGAAGTCACCTGACCGCCACGAAACACCTTCGTATGGTAGTATATAGTCTCTCTCCAAGAACTATCGATCGGGCACGTATAGCGACACTCTACCAGTGGGTTGAAATTGTCTAAGAGGGCGGGATCTATGTTTGGATCTACGGGCGGGAGTTGAGGCACCTGTCCTCCTTCACAACCATTAGTATAAAGGGTGGGATTCGAGTCGCCACCAGGAATATTGGGTCCGGCGGAATTTTTAGGAAGGTTTGGCGGCACAGGATAGTATTGGTTTGCGTGCCCATCTTCGGAGTGATCGTAAAAGATTTTTGTTAGATCATTTGGATCAGAAAGATTTGGTCGCCACCAGCCTGGGAAACATGGGTTTTTAGGAAAAGCGGGGGTGATGGAGTCAAAACAGTTGCTATCCGTTCCTGGCGTATTGTCATAGCCCCACAAAAGGCCGT
>CAZPBV010000170.1:4984-7585 GCA_964584675.1 uncultured Bdellovibrionales bacterium | reverse complement strand
GGCATTTCTTGAGCAATAACACATAGCCCGGACTTCGGCTGGTGAGAAGTCTGGGTTAGAGGAGTTGGCATGAGCGAGAGAGGCAAAGGAGGCAACATGGGGCGAGAGAAGTCTGACACAGAACTCATTAATGAGTTTACCGCTGGGAATCAGCGGTCATTTGAGGAGCTCGTTCAACGTTACAGCTCTAAGGCATACAGCCTCATATCACGTCTAACCCGCGACCAAGAAGACTCCGAAGAGGTGCTGCAGGATGTGTTTGTGACTGTTTACCGAAAGATTGCCGGCTTTGAGGGCAAGGCATCTTTTTCTAGCTGGTTTTACCGGATTACAGTAAATGCGGCATTTATGAAACTGCGCAAACGTAAGCAAGACCGCACCATTGCTATAGAAGATGCCGTGCCAGACTTTAGAAACTCTATGCAGCTTCGCAGCAGCGAGCTAACCGAGGCTGATGTCATTACCCAGCGCCAGCAGCTACTGGATGCGCTTGAAGAAGCTATCTCAAAGCTTCCTGATGAGTACCGGCCGGTCTTTATTCTGAGAGACATTGACGGCATGACAAGCCGTGAGGTGAGTAAGATTCTTGACCTTTCGGTTCCTGCGGTAAAGTCTCGGCTGCATCGGTCGAGATTGATGCTCAGGCGGCGGCTCCTGCCGGTATACCGCGAATTGTTGGCGCATTCGGGCAAAAAGCAGCGTCAGCAGTCCGCTGGTAATATGTAACCGTCCTGGTTGCCGTAAAACGATTGATTGCATACTATGGGGCCGATGTCAGAGGCCCATTCATATAGGTGCAGGCAAAAGCGACGGATCAGTTGGGCTGTGCTGGCCACAGCCAGTATCTTGGCGACTTTGTTGCTGGCGTGTTCTTCGCCGCCTCCGGTGATTGTCTCTGTTCCTCAAGATCCTGCGGTTGTTACTCAGGGCCGTACCCTGGTCAAGGGGCTTGCTGCGTGTGGATATTGTCATGGTGAGCGTGGTACCCCTGATTCTTTATTGACGGGCGGGCTTTCCTCGTTTGACAAGTACGGCGAGGTGCTGGCCCCGAATGTTACACCGGCTGAAAGCGGCCTGGCGGAATGGACCACCTATGAGGTCTTGCAGGCGATACGTTTTGCAAAGGGCCGGGGGGACGATCAGTTATCTCTTGAAGTGCACAAGGGGTTTGAATGGCTTTCGGACGAAGATTCTTTGGCCATCGTGGCCTATCTTCGCACCCTCGCGCCGGTGGAGAATCGAGTTGAGAGGCGCTCGCTTTCCATTATCGAAAGAAACACAACCGGTTTTTTTGATAAGGCGCGAAACGTTCCGGGATATGTTCCCGCCATTGATCGCCGCCATGGGGTGGCATATGGCAAGTACCTTGTTGACAATGTCGCGCGTTGCCATTGGTGTCATAGCAGTCCCGGTAGTTTGACGGCTTCTGAAGAATATTTAGCCGGCGGCAAGCTGATTCGGCGTGGTGATCGGGACGTGTTAGCGCCCGGCATTACGGGCGCGCTTATTGATGGAATCGGAGAATGGAACGAAGAGCAGATAGTGCGCTTTTTGCAGACAGGACAAACGCCACAGGGTCGCACGATAGATACCGGGTTTTGTCCCATTCCTTTTTATCAGAATGCCGACCCAGCAGATTTGCGCGCGATTGCCGATTATCTTCGCACCGTTCCAGCCGCGGGGTAGATGATGCGGGTGTTAGGAATTGAGACCAGCTGCGATGAAACGGCGGCAAGTGTTATTGAAGCTGCCGAAGGTTCCTATAAGGTCCTCTCGGACATTGTTTCATCCCAAAATTCTCTGCATGAATTATACGGTGGCGTTGTGCCTGAGCTTGCTGCGCGCGAGCATTTGAAAAATCTGCCTCTCGTCACCGATCAAGCCCTTCTTCAGGCCGGTGTATCGTGGCGTGATATCGATGCTATTGGTGTAACACGAGGGCCTGGCTTAAAGGGATGTCTTCTCATGGGCCTGAGCTTTGCTAAGGGCTTAGGCTTGGCGCAGGCCAAGACCGTGATAGGGATCCACCATATCGAAGCTCATGTGCATGCCGCCAGATTATCCCATCCGGACTTGTCTTTTCCCTATCTTGCTCTGGTGGTTTCCGGCGGTCACACCGAAATAGTACAGGTGGCGGGATTGGGAATCTATAGCATACTGGCGCGTACCATTGACGATGCTGCCGGCGAGGCTTTTGATAAATCTGCCAACTTGCTTGGCTTGGCATATCCAGGCGGGGCGCGTTTGGCCGCGTTGGCGGACTCGGTCATGGTTGATAAAAAACTTGCCAAAACGTTCGTGCTCCCGCAAGTTCTGAGGGGAAGCCCGGACTTCAGCTTTTCTGGATTGAAAACGGCAATTTCGCTGCTGATTAAGAAATATAGTTTGACGGGTGTAGAGTTGGAGGACACCCTTCGCGCGACCCTGGCGTTTGTTATTCAGGAGGCAATTGTAGATAGTCTTGTCCTTAAGTTAGAGCGCGCAATTCGGGGGACGCGCATTCATCAGGTGACGGTAACAGGCGGTGTGGCGGCCAACAGAAGGCTCCGCGAGCAAGTGGATGCTCTTGCGGGGGTACGGGCATACTATCCGCCTCCGCGG
>CAZPBV010000170.1:1444-4974 GCA_964584675.1 uncultured Bdellovibrionales bacterium | reverse complement strand
CGGCACTGTATGGACAATGGCGTGATGGTGGCGTTTCTGGCTGCTGAACGGTTGCGCTTTGGAAAGGGGGGTGCCGATGCAGGATGCGTACTCAGCAGATGGCCCATTGAGCAGGTCCAGGCGGCGTAGTGGCAAGGGCGAAGGATACATTGAAAGGTCTTGGGGTTCAGCCGTCCAAACAGCGCGGGCAAAATTTCGTCATTGATGGTGATATCATTCTTCAGTTTCTTGATTTTGCTCGTCTCGAATCTGACGAGCGGGTTGTGGAGATTGGTCCGGGTCTCGGGGCTTTAACGACTGCGCTTCAGGAGCGCTCTGCCCTTACCGTGATCGAAATTGAGCCCTCCTTTTGCAGTGAGCTTCGCAGGCAGTTTCCGCATATTACCGTGATTGAGGGCGATGCTCGTGAGGTTGACTTTTCCGCTTATGATGGCGCCACCGTTGTAGGTAATTTGCCGTACGCCTTTTCTACTGACATAGTGAGTGCTGTGGTGCGCGCCGCACCCGTTCTTCGCCGCGCTATCTTCATGTTACAGAGGGAGTTCGCCGAACGCATGGCGGCGGAGCCGGGCTGTAGGGAGTACGGTACCTTGAGTGTCTATTGCTCGCTATGGAGTGCCATGACGTTAGGCCCGGTAATTCCGGGAACGGCATTTCATCCGCCAGCCAGTGTGGCTTCACGCTTGATAGAGTTGAAATTTCTCAAGAAGGCCCGTGTCGCTATTGATGATGGGGACTGGTTTCGCCGCGTTGTGAAGGCATGCTTTCATAGTCGAAGGCGTACTTTGCAAAATAGCCTCATTGCATCGGGAATCGTTCCGCGGGAGGCAGTAGCCGCGGTCCTGACAGCAGCGGGGATAGATCCGATGCGTCGTGCTGAAACTCTCGCCTTAGAGGAGTTTGCCGCCCTTGCTGACCGACTACAGTTGATTATTCGGGCAAAACATACTGGCCGTCAATGAAAATGCCCGTTCGGATGGTCAAACCCTGATCGATACTTAGCCGATGTTGCCTCCGGTATAGTGTTGTTCCTCAGTGGCGTTACTTTGGGGAGTGGTCGGACATTTTCAATGTCTTGCGGCATAAAAACTAGGGCAACAATGCTCAATATTTGGTATACGTGAATTATATATGCAGAAGCCCGATTCTGCCTCAGCGCAGAACTCATCTCTTCCGCTCTCGCCTGAGGGAGTGCCTGAAAATCTGCCACTATATCCGGCCAACGGTGCAACTACCTTTGGTCCGGAGGTAACTTTTCATTCCCTAATTGAGACCCTTCGTCTTGGCGTAAACTACTGCGATCCTGGGGAACATCTTTTGTACGTCAACCAAGCCCTGGCTGATATGACAGGATACAGCCAGGAAGAAATGATAGGGAAGACGAGCTATGACATCATTATACCTCAAGAGGAACAAGGGGCGGTTCGTACGCATATCGCCGCTCGCATGCAGGGCGTAGCTGAACACTATGAAGTGCAAATGCGCAGAAAAGACGGCACCCGATTTTGGGCATTTGTCAGCGCCGCACCAGTGCGAGATGCCCAGGGCGGGGTATGTGGAAGCGTGGCTATTATACAGGATATTAGCGAGCGCAAGCATTCTCTCGACGCTATCCAAGAAAGCGAACGCAAGTATCGTAACCTTGTGGAAACCGTCAGCGATCTTATTTGGGCGGTTGACGCAGAGGGCTGTTGGACTTTTGTCAACCGAGCGTGCAAAGCGATCTATGGCTTTGAGCCGTACGAAATGCTTGGTCGGCGCTTTGTCGAGTTTCAGTCCCCCGAACAGGCTGACATTGATCGGCAGGTGTTTGCTAGAATTTTGGCCGGGGCGCCGTGTTTCAACTATGTAACAGAGCATCGGCGTAAAGACGGGTCCGCGGTTAAGCTTCGCTTCAATGCAATTCCCCTAAGAAACAACGTGGGCCAAGTAGTGGGAACCACGGGGACGGCCGCGGACATCACCGAGCAGATGCGTATTGCTGAGGAGTCTCAAAATTTGCAGCGGCAACTTTTGAAATCGCAAAAGCTGGAGGCAGTTGGACAACTGGCGGCGGGCATAGCCCACGACCTTAACAATGCGCTCGGAGCAGTCGTGGGGCATTTGCAGCTCATGAAAGCTAGTACTGACATGCCAAGCGCGCTGGTGCGCTCCGCCGATGTTGCTCTATCCGGCTGTCAGAGAGCGAGTACCCTCATTGAGCAGCTCTTAGGTTTTGCGCGCCGGGGAAAATACAATTTTCAAATTGCGCATTTGGGTAAATTTGTTGGTGAGACCGTGCAGTTCGTTTCTCGAATTATCGAAAAAGAAAATACCATCGTCCAAGACGCAGTCGTCGAGGACTACTTCGTGCGCATGGACGAAGGGCAAATTCAACAGGCTATCGTTAATCTCATTCTTAACGCGCAGCACGCCATGCCTCAAGGCGGCACCATTACGCTGCGGTGCGGGGAACAGTTTGTAGCGGATCCGGGGCAATTCAACTCCGAAGCAAAAGGAGGCGCCTACATATGGCTCAGTGTTAGTGATAGCGGGGTGGGGATTCCAGCGCGCCTGATAGATAAGGTGTTCGAACCGTTCTTTACCACCAAGGCCGATGGCAAAGGGTCGGGACTTGGTCTTGCCATGGTATACGGCATTATGCAGCGTCATGGCGGCTGGGTGGAGGTGCAGTCGACCCCCGGCCGGGGATCGACTTTTACCTTGTATTTTCCCAAGGCGCATCCGATAGTCAGCGAAGTGAGAGAGGGCGGCAAAATTTCCAGCAGCAAAGTATCCAGCAATGGCCGAGGCACGATTTTGGTCATTGATGATGAGCCTGAGTTAGTGGAACTGGCGAAAATATTCATGGAGCAGGCCGGTTTACAGGCGCACACTGAAACGAGGGCGCGCGATGCCATTGACTGGTATCGTTTTCACTGGCAGACAGTTGATATGGTACTCTTGGATTTAAAAATGCCGGAGATGAGCGGTGCCGTGTGTTTTGATGAGTTGCGCGCCATCAATCCGAACGCTCAGATAGTCTTGGTGACTGGATATGTGCAGGATGAAGAAGCCGATAGATTGCTCCAAGCGGGTGCTCTAAAATTTTTCCAAAAGCCGATTCGTTATCCGGAACTTGTTTCCTGGATGTGTATTGAGCTCGAGCGTTTGGGGAAGCAAAAGAACGTGGCTATGTAGCAATTTTGCCCTGGGATATATAACTTGAGTGATTTTTTTGGGAGGACAATAGTTATGAAATATATTTTTGCAGTTGCAATTCTTTTAGTGGCAATAGGGGCGTTTTCATTCACGTTCACTCGATCGGCGAGTGCAGATACCAAGGGCGAACTTAAAATGACTGATTCCAAAGTTGGATCAGGTGTCGAGGCTGTTCCCGGCAAGCGGGTCTCGGTTCACTATACGGGGTGGCTCGATCAGGATGGGAAGGAAGGAAAGAAATTTGATAGTTCTCTTGATAGAGGTCAGCCCTTTCAGTTTGTTCTCGGAGTGGGTCAGGTGATTAAGGGCTGGGACCAGGGCCTGATAGG
>CAZPBV010000170.1:0-1434 GCA_964584675.1 uncultured Bdellovibrionales bacterium | reverse complement strand
GTCGGCTGATGATACCGTCACAACTTGCTTATGGTGCTCGCGGGGCTGGAGCTGATATTCCACCCAACGCAAATCTTATTTTTGATGTTGAACTGTTGGGGGTGCAATAACGGAGGAGGGTGACCTAGAATTGAGGCGCCTTCTTGGGAACTGCTCCGCTATTTTCGCGTTATGAATGGTAGTGGTTGCGTGAATATCCGGTGAGGGCCAGGCTGGCGATTTTGGGTATACTGGCGGGGCTCTCTGATGTTTTCTACACCAATCGAACTTCCCTCTACCTTATGTCTTCGGAACGAAAAGATTCCCGAAGCGTTCCGAAGGGCCGCCACGGGTGATTTAACGGCTCTCGGTCCGAGTTCTGAGTTTACACTCGACGGCGGAGGGCATGCGTTACTATATCCCGAAAGGAGTGATGAAGTTGCTCTGACAGCCACGCCGTATCGGGCCGCTGTGGTAACGATGGTTCATCAGCAGTACCCGCGGCCTGGATACTGTGGCATCAATGAGAAAGGAAGGTCGATGGCTTTCTTTCATCTCGATGGTGAATTTATTGTTACTGTTGACGGGCGTTCCTTTCCTCTGACACCGGGGGCTCCAGTCGTAACACGAGACCGAAATAGAATATCTATTTTTGGTACGGGCAAGTTATTCATACTGGCTGATGGTGGTGAAACGAACGAGTATCCGGAGTAGATTCATAGCAGGCTCGGCATTAATTGGTTTGGGGTGTCAGAAGGAGTCACGGGAGAGTCGTACCAAGAAGCGGATCTATCCTTCGGTAAACAGAATTGTTACTCATAGCATAGATTTGTCTTGTCTTGTCAGTAGCTTAGATGTGCGTTCATGAGCGCCTTCGTCGGGGCATACTTTTGCGCTCATTTTCTGAGTTACGCCAGTCCGCCGATGCTGCATACCTACTATTGGATCTGGTTATTGTTGGGGGGAGAACTTTGATCCCAATAATTACAGATTTGCAAGTGCCTCGGCGCTTGCTTGGTAATCAGAGGTTAATGAAATAGAAGGAAAATTCGTTATGTGTAGTAGGTTAAAACTTGGAGCTGCTCTGGTTCTGCTTCTTTCCGCAACAATCTTGAATGACGCCGATGCAAGTACCCGCAGACTAGTGAACGGGGCTCAGCAAGCAGTGTCAAATCCGGGCGGTTCGCTCATTGAGGTCTTAACGGGAGATATTACTGAGGGACCAAACGGCCAACCGACATGTACCTCGAATGAAAGCCATACCCAATGCTTTTGCGATATGGGAACTTCATTGGGTGGCCAGGATACAAACTGTTCATTTAACTGCGCGTGTGCGGGAGGGTACGGAGTCCCGTATTCTCCACCGGACTGTGGAGAGGGGAACCCGGCAGACTGTCATCCTGACAAGCCTTTCCTGAATGAAGAATTACTGTGGCAGCTCGTCCACTGATAGTT
>CAZPBV010000169.1:340-7593 GCA_964584675.1 uncultured Bdellovibrionales bacterium | reverse complement strand
GATTTATAACGAGCTTCCCGGCAATTCGACCAACCCGAACGGCAGCAATCGGCCCTTCAAACGGCAAATCCGAGAGCGTTAACGCCGCCGATGCGCCGCACACCGACAATACATCGGTATCATTCTCTTCATCAGCGGAGATGACTGTTGCAACGACTTGAATCTCCCTTGAAAAACGCTCCGGAAAGAGGGGGCGACACGGCCTGTCAATGAGACGCGAAATGAGAGTTTCGCGCTCGCTCAGTTTCCCTTCTCGCTTAAAAAAGGACCCCGGAATTTTTCCGGCGGCGTACGTCTTTTCAATATAATCAATAGTCAGGGGCAAAAAATCGCCTTCTTTGTCGGCACCGCCACAGGCTGTTACCAACACCATCGAGTCGGCATAGCGTACCACTACGGCGCCGCCTGCCTGTTTGGCCATGCGACCGGTTTCAAACAAAAATTTCTTTCCGTGAAAATCAATTTCAATATTTTCCATGTTTTTTTCCTTTACTCACACTGATCCTCTCGCGCTACAAGCAGCCCCAAAGGCATGCTCAGCAAACAAAAACTGTGTCATAGGTGACACCTCGAGCGGCGCGAAAAAATATAAAATGATGAACTATTTACGAAGCCCGAGAGAAGAGATGACATTCTTATATCGCTCAGGACTTTCATGCTTCAGGTAATGAAGAAGCTTCTTACGCTGCGAAATCATGCGGTACATGCCGCGCTTCGAGTGAATATCCTGGGAATGCTTGGCAAAATGAGTACTGAGCTGGTTTAATCGACTCGTCAACAAAGCCACTTGCACCTCAGGCGATCCACTGTCTGTCGCATGCACCCGATAGGTACTGATAATTTCAGCGCGCTCTTTCGGTATACGGCTTGAGGCCCCCGAACCTTCGCCTAGCTCAAAATTTTCTGATCCCACTTGATTCTCTAATCCTGCCTGATTAGCGACAGACGACACAGCTGCGCCCTTCTTTCCTGACTTACTGCCTGGCATTCCTTTACTCCTCAGAACGTAAATTTTTTTACCTTTTATATCGCCACGGAGGGTAGCAGTATCCGCGCTCAAAGTCAATCACGCGAAATTAAAAGAGTTTTTGGCATTCCATGACTTCGTGCTAGAAGTGGTCTCATACCATAAGAGGGCACCACGCCATGCATGTCTCCGGCTCCTGTTACGTTCTTTTGGCATTCGATATCGGGTTTCAAATCGACCTGGACCGGGCAGCCGATATTTTCCGTAATCAGGGCGAGCGGGTAACCATCGTACCCAGGCAGCGAGCCCCGAAGCATTTTGAGTACCGTTCCCGGCCCCTTCGTATCAAGCAAAGCGCCTCCCCCCTGTCTGTGCTCCATTTTAACACCCTTTCGGCCGTCGACCTTGTTCTTTTTGACATTGGCTCTCTCTCTCTGACCTACCGCATTCCCTTTGAAGCGACGCTCCAAGATTTGTTAACTCTGAGTGATGCCTTGTACGACCACCCGAAAATTCTTGAAGATGCCCAGGCTCGGGTACTAGACCTACTCAAAGCGATTGCGCCGGCCGTTCACAAGGCGTGTGTGGCTGAAGTAATAGAGGACTACCTGATTTTTGAGATTACTAAGCATCCAGGAGATCCGTCACCGGAGCAACTTCTTGCCGGCCACCCCGAGGAGTTAGCGCACATTCTGCGGTCAGAGAAGTTGCCGCTTTCAACGCAGGAAGTTCGAGATGCCCTATCTGAACCTATATCCTATAGCCCCGACGATGTTGTGCTGATCAATTGGAATGCCGCCCTCATGTACGGAGAAGGGGCCGATGACGTCCGTTCGATTCTTGAGTTTGCCAATGTGCAGTTGCTGGAAATGCGTTTTCTTGATCGGCAACTCGATATTTCACTTGAACAATCGTACGACCTCTTTTCGCGCCGCAGCCGCCATCGCTTCCCGCTTACTCGGGCTTTTGAGAGCGATCTACAAAGGGTGGCCCAGCTACAAGCGGATAGCGCCCTCCTCTTTGAAGGGGTATCAAACGCGCTTAAATTGCTCGGCGACCAGTACTTGTCTCGTGTCTACCGGCACGCGGCTCGCCGCCTCTTCCTGGCCGACTGGGACCGCGCCATTGCCCGAAAGATAGAAGTCCTCGAAAGCATTTACCAAAAGCTTGAAGATCGCAGCGACGCCATGCGGATGGAGCTTTTGGAACTCATTATTATTGTGCTGATAGCTGTATCGATTCTGCTGCCACTCCTCGTGGGATAGTTGTCGAACCGAAAGCTTTCTCCTTTATTCATGCGGAAAAAGCTCCGGACTTCTTCCCGCAAACGGTTGCAGAGAAGTCCGTATCAAAAATCAGAATATCTCCCCGCCCCATAATTCCCCAAGGAACTCTGGCAGGCTCAGCACTTCAATCTTGTCTTCCGTCACACGGCTCTTGGGCTCCATAGATACCACTATCCTGCGCTTAATCGACGGATAGTCCTTTTTCACCTCTCGCAGTCCCTTAAGATGGCGAGCCGAGAGCATTGGGACGGCTTTGCATTCAATTGCCAGCTCCATATCATTTACTATGAAATCAACTTCAGCGCCTGAAGACAGTCGCCAATAAGAGAATTCCGAGAACCTTTGACGGTATGCGCTATATGCCACAATTTCATGGAATATCCAGTTTTCAAAAGCTTTGCCAAATAGTTCGCCGGCCGGCTCAAGCGAGTGGCGACGGGCCAGAAAATTGACTATTCCTACATCTGCCATATACCAGCGTGGTGCCTGAACGGTTCTCCTTTTCGCCCGGCGGGTATAGGCAGGCAAAAACCGGCCCAGCAGAGTATCCTCCAAGATTTGGAAATATCCGGCTGCCGTATCCCGTGAAACCCCGCAATCACTGGCGATATTAGTGAAATTAACTATTTCTGTATCCGAAACAGCAGCAATTCTCAGAAAATCAGAAAAAGCCGGAAGGTTGCGGACAGCCCCTTCATCCGCAATCTCGTTCTTCAGATAGTCACTAACGTAGGAATTTAAAACCAGCTCGGGCTGTTCATGCAAATAGGCACGGGGAATTCCTCCATGATTGACCGCACGTCTAATGTCGAAAGCATCTCCCAACTCAGCGCTGACTAATCCGAATAGTTCATAGCGCATGGCTCGGCCGCCCAGCATGTTTGCGCGTAAGCGCTTAAGCTTTCGTGCACTTGAACCACACAAGCCAAAAACAAGGTCATGATTCTCTATGAGCCAATGCACCTCGTCTAGAAGTGCCGGAGTTTTCTGGATCTCATCCACAATAATGAAAGAACCCCTCGGAAGCCGCAGGGCTTCTTCGCGCAAAAGCGACGGTCGCACACTGTATTTGGCGAATTCATCGGTCAGTAAGAGATCGATGCGCCATGTGGTCGGATACAACTCCCTTAAAAGGGAAGTTTTGCCGGTCTGACGTGGGCCCCAAAGAAAAAAAGATTCCTTGGCGCTCGGAAGTAGAAGTCTTGGAATCAGAGACACACTACTGCAATACACATGTATTACGCGAATATCAATCGCAAATTACATACAACAGCATAACCATCTAATATTACAGCAATTTATAAGCCTCTTGTATCCTCTTCAGCGATGACTCTCGGCCCAACGCCACCATTGACTCAAAGAGCGGCGGCGTTATTTTCTTTCCCGTCACCGCAATACGAAACACCCCAAAAGCCGGACCCGCCTTGAGGCCGCGCTCCTCGGCTAAGCGCCTCAGCTCTCCGTCCACCGAACCGACTGAAAAATCGCTCAAACTCTTCAAGCGCTCGAGCCCCGTCATGAGCAAATCTTTGGCCACTACCGCGTCAATACCCTTCTGAAACATGGCCGGCAAGTCTCGGTCAATCGACTCACTAAAGAGAAACTCAACCATGGGAGGAACCTCTGAAAGCACTTTAACGCGCTCCTGCACCAAGGGAGCGATCACTCGGAAGCGCTGATCCTCGGTTGAAAGCCCCTTCGCCTGCATAAAGGGTCGGCAAAGCTCCAAGAATTTTTCAAGCGGGAGCGCTCGAATATACATGCCGTTCATCCATGAGAGCTTGCTATAGTCAAAAATACCGCTTGCGGCATTGACCCCGTCAAGGGTGAACCTCCTGGTGAGTTCGTCCTTGGAAAAGATCTCCTGCTCCTCTCCGGCCCCGGCCGACCACCCAATCAGCACCACAAAATTGAGGAGCGCCTCCGCCAAATATCCTTCATCACGAAAAATGCTCGAATACACAGAGCCATCGCGTTTGGAAAGCTTCTTGCCGTTGGGGCCCTTGATAACCGGAAGATGAGCAAACACCGGCGGCTCAAGCCCCAAGGCTTCATAAATGAGCAGATGCAAGGGTGCCGTTGATAGCCACTCATCGCCCCTGAGCACATGAGATATGCGCATATCGGAATCATCGACTACTACCGCCAAATGGTAGGTCGGAAAGCCGTCGCTTTTAAGAAGCACGGTATCTCTGAGAGGAATAGAGTCCCAGGCAACACGCCCCTTGACTGCATCCATGAGCACTACTTCTTTTTTGTGCGGCATGCGAAAACGAATCACATGCTTGGAACCGGCAGATACATGACGGTCTCTGCAATACCCGGTATAGCCGGGAGTCTCTTTGCGCGCCATTTGCTCAAGCCGTTCACGCTCCAACATTTCGGGCGTGCAATCACAGCGGTATGCCGCGCCACGACGCACCAATTCTTCTGCCACCTGACGGTAACGCTCCAAGCGCAGACTCTGTATATACGGCCCGTACGATCCGCCCAACTCGGGGAGCCCGTCAACCGACTCTCCTACCCTTGTTAGTTCGTCATGAGATGGACCCTCATCAGGCACCACGCCAAACCACTGGAGCTCCTCCAAAAGCGAACGAACAGCCCCGGGCACCAAGCGCTCCTGGTCGGTATCTTCCACCCGCAGTAAAAATTTCCCGCCATAGTGCTTGGCCAAGAGCCAAGAAAAAAAGGCGGTGCGGGCCCCGCCGACATGCAGAAATCCTGTCGGGCTTGGGGCAAAACGAGTTCTAACTTCCTTCATATCGCGCGCTATCTCCCTAGAAGTGGTTTGACGTAATCCCTAGCAATTGAAAAAACTCATCTTCATTAAGAATAGACACTCCCAGCTCCAAGGCCTTCTCATACTTCGAGCCCGGATCGGCTCCCACCACTACGTAATCAGTTTTCTTGCTGACTGTTGAGGTTACCGCACCGGATCTTGAGAGTATCTCATTTTCCGCCTCCTTTCTACTGAGCTTCTCGAGAGAACCCGTAATGACAAATGTTTTTCCCTGAAGTGATTGACTCGACCGCTCCTGGCAAGGCAGCACGGTCACGCCTTGTCGCAAGAGCCGACTTATTGTCCCTCTCTCCGCCGGGTCCGATAAGAAAGTAACCAAAGAACGGGCAATTTCGGGTCCGATATCCTTAACTGCCAGTAATTGTTCTTCCGACAGCTTGAGAAAGCCCTCCAGCGTCAGACTGACCTCAGCCACGGCCCGCGCGGTACGTTCGCCAACATGAAATATGCCGAGCGCAAAGATAAACCGTTCGAGCGTCATTCTTTTGCTCTTTTCTATGGCCGACAACAAATTATTGGACGAGAGCTCGCCCATACGGGGAAGCTCTACCAAATCCTCAAGACGAAGTTCATACAGGCTGGCTAAATCAAGAATCAAATGACGATCCACCAGTAAATCGACCAGCTTTTCACCAAGCCCTTCAATATCAGCCGCTTCGCGCTTGGCAAAATGCAGCACCCGCTGATTCAGCTTGGCTGGACAGAAACGATTGGGGCACCGATAGGCTGACTCGCCCTCCTCCCGCGCTACTGCCGCGCCACATTCCGGGCAAGACGAAGGGAACCTAAACGGGGTCTCCCCGCCGGTCCGGGCCGAAGAAACCACCGCCACGACCGCAGGTATGACATCCCCCTGCCGGCGCACCACGACCGTATCCCCAATCAATAATCCCTTTCTCTCAATCTCATCTTCATTGTGCAAAGTGGCGCGCGAAACAATCACACCCCCAACCCGCACCGGCTCCAAGATAGCTACCGGCGTGAGCACTCCTGTTCGTCCCACTTGTATGACAATATCTTGAAGGGTGGTATTTTCCTCAAGCGCCGGAAACTTGGCCGCTATCGCCCAACGCGGAGACCGCTGCCGAAAGCCGAGCGCACTTTGCAGCGAGATACGGTTAATCTTGATAACAACCCCATCCACTTCAAACGGCAATGATTCACGTTGCTCCTGGGCGCGGCGATAACTCTCCACCAAGGCTTTTGAACCGCTCGCAAGTTCAAAGAAGGGAGAAATAGCGAGGCCGCTATGCCTGACCACCTGCATGATTTCAAAGTGGGTTTCCGGCAGAGGAACCCCGTCAACCGCTCCAGTGCCATAAGCATAGAATGTCAAGGGACGTGACGCCGTGATGCGCGGGTCAAGCTGCCGCAAACTCCCCGACGCTGCGTTACGCGGGTTTGCAAACGGATCTTCGCCAGCGCGAGCTCGCTCTTCGTTGAGTAGTTGAAAATCCTGCTTTCTAAAAAGCACTTCCCCACGTATCTCGACCACGGCCGCCGCGGCAAAGGCGTCTCGCAAACGAAGAGGAACAGCAGCAATGGTTCGTGCGTTCGAGGTGATATCCTCGCCGATGCTGCCATCTCCACGAGTTGCTGCCTGCGTCAGCATGCCACGTTCATAGGTAAGCGTTACCGCGACCCCATCAAACTTATGCTCAACCGTATATTCCATTTCGTCAGAGTCCCATCCTGACTTGGCAGCCAGGCGGCGCACCTGGTCGTCAAACGCCGTAATTTCAGTTTCATCCATGGCATTATTGAGAGACAGCATGGGCACGCGATGAACCACGGTAGCAAACCCTTCCAGCGGTCTGGCACCGACGCGCTGGGTTGGAGAGTCAGATCGAAGAAACTGGGGATACTCTTTTTCCAAGGCCTCTAATTCCCGGTACCGCCTGTCATACTCGACATCGCTGATGAGCGGCTGGGACAAAACATAGTAACGGTAGCAATGCTCTTGAAGCTCGTTCACCAGAAGGTCAATGCGTTCTCGAGGTGACGTTTCTGAAACGGCTGCGCTCATGACGACAATCCGACTGCCTCCATGACGCCGTCAAAACGGCTCAATACTACCTCCCAGTCATAGTGACTGCGCACATAACGATACCCGGACTGACTGAGAGCCGCCGCAAGCGAAGGGTTCCGGAGCAATTCGGAAACCGCTCCGGCAAAATCATCCAAGGAACCAAAATAC
>CAZPBV010000169.1:0-330 GCA_964584675.1 uncultured Bdellovibrionales bacterium | reverse complement strand
GACTCAACCGCATGGTGCCTGGTTACCTGGCAGGCCGCATGCACCAATACCGGAACGCCAAGCAGCCACGCCTCCATCAATACAATTGAAAACGACTCATTGGTCGAGGGCTGACATAGGCAGGCCGCATGCCGAATGAGACGCCGCTTATCTTCCTCACTGACATGCGGCAGATCGATAATATCATCGCGCCGAGCGGCAGCAGGCCGAAGAATATCCTCAAAACTTCCTCCACCGACAATCACCAGGCGCACCTCCGGCGGGAGCAGGCCGTCATCCTTTGACTGCATGAAATAGTCAATCAGCAAGTGCACATTTTTGCCGGTTTCC
>CAZPBV010000168.1:983-7632 GCA_964584675.1 uncultured Bdellovibrionales bacterium | reverse complement strand
GGCATTTCTTGAGCAATAACACATAGCCCGGACTTCGGTTGGTGAAAAGTCCGGGTACCATGTTGACGGCGAGGCGTAAGAGAGATTCTATAATGCTATAGAAGCAAAATTCAGTAACTACCCCGGCTCGGAGCAAGTGCATCAAGCACTAAGGAGACTACCCAACTTTATGAGCCCCCTTTCCGGCGTGACAAACGGTTTGAATATTCCCCAAAAAGTCTGTCACCTTTTCCCCATTTTGAGGCTTTCCGCTATTGACCCAAGCAGGGGTGTCTAAGCGCCAGTTTTTCCATGGCCGCTATAGTATTAAGGTTCTTGTCCCGCGCTCGTCTGTCTGTAGCATTCAGGAGGCTTCGCTCATTCTCTACGAGTTCCTGCAGTAAATTGCCGAATTCTGGTTTTAATGCGCAAACCAATTTGGAATCTTTCTTTGCGGCGAGGGTAGCAGCGTTTGTGAGCTCGTAAAACCTTTCTCGACTTTCAGTAACGCGCTGGCTCTTATCGGCAGTAGTCGACTCGGGTTTACCTTCGGTCGCAAGCGGGTCAGAATCAACTCTTGCATCTTCTGACCTCGCCACATTGACGAGAGTAAAAACTGCAGCAATAGCAAGGAGCAAGGTACGTTTCATCAGTCAGTCCTCATCACAGGCAGCAGAAGTATGCTTGAATATGATGCGGGGGTGTGGCCTGTTGACTCTTGTTTATACTCGCCGCCAATGAACTTGCCTGGTTCGTATGGCATCTGCAGGGCCACGTAGAGGTCGGGGAACCTGAGAAACCTAGGGAACTGCTTCAAAGGGTTTCGACGCAATTCCCTAGAATAGCCTGATCCAATTCCTTCTTCCCGGCATCTCATACCTAGGGAGCTGCTTTGAAACCGCCAGCCGTGGCGGTTTTTCAGTCGCTCCAAATTCGATTCGCGCGTGAAGCGGCGCGAATCTCGTAGCATCAGACGCTACGCTCCACTCCGCGATAAACCATAGGGGCGAATTACACGTTTAGTAGCATATTAGAAATCTTATGACTCTAGCTAAAGGCCTTCTGACCATCTTGATAGCCTTTTCCCTAGGCCACGTCAGATACACCTTGGCTGACACGACCATTGACAGTTTCAACGATGACCAGGCTTCTGTAGTTGATGACGATGCGACAGATGTGCTGCCGGTTCTCGGAGCAACATCTTCAACCAACGCAGTTGGCGGTTTCAGGACAATTGAAACAAACTTGCAAGATGGTCTTGAAATATTGGGGCGCTCTGCTTTGGGACGCTACAATCACTCAGCCGAAGTTTCGTCGATAGGAACGACTCGGCTGATCTGGGATGGGAACGCCAACACAGCCGACATTGATTATAACGGACTTGGAGGGCTTAACCTTGGAGCTATACCCGATAGGGGTGTAAGGCTTTTGGTTTGGCGATATGGGTATCCATACAACCAATACGTAGATCTGGAATTTACGTTTTACGTTCATGGGAGCGCCGGAAACGCGTATTGGCGAGGATCCGTTCGCCTCAATCGAGCCTATGTCTCTGAAATGGTCTATTTGCCGTTTTCTGCCATGACATCGTTCGGGGGCGCCTCTGATGTCAGCAATATCGGCGCTGTTACCCTCAAGATAAACCCCGAACCGCAAGCAGAAGAAGTGGATTTGTCGCTGGAGTTTCTTGAAATTGGGTGCACCAACGTTGACTCTGGCGGGAATCCTCTCTGTCCGACTCCAACCCCAACTCCCACTGCCACTGCAACAAGTACCGCAACCGTGACTCCAACGCAGACAGCGACTCGTACCAGCACTGCAACCGCAACCGCTACGGTGACGAGAACCCCCACTGCAACAAGAACTGCCACCGCCACAAGAACGGCTACTGCCACAGGAACTGCGACTGCTACTAGAACAGCGACTGCAAGTGCAACGGCAACAAGAACTCACACCCATACTCCAACAGTCACACAAACCCCAACAGTGACGGCTACTCGAACTGCAACATTTACCGCCACCCCAACCTCAACCAATACCGCAACAGCCTCCCCCACTCCCACGAGCACAAAAACCGCAACGGCAACCATAACCGCTACACCGACTCGCACGAGCACCTATACGGCAACCAGAACTGCTACTGCAACTGGAACGGTCACCGCTACCCGCACGGCAACTGCCAGCGCCACGGTATCCACCACTGCCACCCCAACATCAACCGCTACCGCAACAGCCTCGGCGACCCCAACTGCGACGACCACCGCAACCCCAATCTTATGGGTGACTCCCACTGAGTTGCCTGGTCCTACCGTGAGCCCAACGGTTAGCATTGAGTGTACTCAGGGAATGGATGTATGCGGTATATGCGGAGGAACAGCAACAGACGTCTCTCGATGTGCAGGAGTCTCGTGTACTCGAGTAAACCCAACCAAAGAAATGGAAGACATTGCTAAACGCTTACTCACCACAACGAACGCCATTAACAAACTTGTTGATGCTGATTTAAAGCGAGCCAAGGCCAGTAAAAGCTGCAACAAGACGATTGATCGGGCAGCAACAAAAGCACGAACGGATGCTCTGCTTGCAACGATTAGACAAGAGATTCGTGTCAACATCTTACGCTCGGTAAAAATCTGTAACACAGATTGCCTCGCCGTTAGTTTTGAAAAAGAGGTTGGTGTGGTGCGAAAACTCCTCAACAGCCTAGGCAAAGAATCCAATATGCTTGCCAGAAAAGTTGTATCCTGCGCTGCAAAAAATCGAAAAGGAAACGACGGTAGTGGCACCAGAACCTCAAGAACCATTAACGAGTCTCTTAAAGATACCAAGGATATAAAGGTTAATTGCAATGTTTGTAAGAGATAGGCTTACGAGGTGAAGACCCCCAACAAGCACTCATTGGGGCCGGTCTTTAGTCCGCACACTAGTCAAGGGGTGGCAAAACTAAAAATCTGCATGAGTGCGATGGGATGAGCTGGCATGGTTAGTTACCGGCGCCTGCATGGCACTGCAAAACCGGGGCGAAGGCCCTGAGACGCGCCAATCCTGAGGCACACGGGAGGTTCCCGCTCAGGTTAAGCCCGAATTGCGTGATTCCTCTGCGGCATCGTCGTGAATCGAAAGCCCTTCACCTCGGCGCAACTATAGTTGGCAAATTTCCGCTATTCATATTGAAGCACTTGAGCTGTCGTTACTTACAGGCCTGCCTAGGGACAGTTGTTGATAAGCATACTGCCCAAAAGAGAACTCAACTGTTTTCCCGGTTGTCAAACATTTTCTTGAATACGATCCCCCTAAGTCCTACCTCTATGGAGGAAAAGTTGGATAAAATTCTCAAGGCGTTGCCTGTTTCATCCCCCTGAAGACAAGGTGGAACTGTAATATTTCAGATTGGATTACAGCAACTTTCCAGCCCTGGTTTGTTGCAGATACCATTGGCTTTCGTCCTACCCCATCTTCAAGGGACCCTAGTGTGGATGAAATATTGAAAACCACCCAAACGAACCCACCCCTACAATTCTTATGAAAATTGAATAACAAAAAATATTTGTTATTCTGATCACCATGGCGCAACTAATCGGACTAAAAAAAGTGATACTAGGTGGCTTGGCACTTGGAACCCCTGAGCTGGCTCACTTAAGCACGCCAGCATTTGCTCAAGTTACACCAACACCTCAGACCACTGCAGTCAATAATTCCCCGGACCCAGCAGCCATAACAAAACTTTCTAAGGTAGTGCAGCAGTCAGTTCAATTAGACATGGTGCGAAATCCGCCCCTATATCACAGCATCAAGGATCTCGTGAGCTCATACAACTTTGTGAATGAGAATTTCCCAAGAGGAGTACCGCTGACTGATCGCCCCCATGAACTGGCGCGCGCTGAAACAAAAGCTCAACGAGTGCTTGAAGAGGGCACTCGTGCTCAGCAAATCGTGCGAAATCAGGGAGCCGTGATTGAATACGGCAGTAACCTTGAAAATGTTATGACTTCGTTAGCGGGGCCATATGCAGCTCCCTACTATGCCGGTAAATGGATTAGGGATGTTCATGATCAGAAGGGGACTCCTCAAGGCTTTTCTCAAGCAGAAATGGCGGCTCTCCAGAATCCATTTATTAAGTGCGAGTCGGATACGGGAGGAGTGTTAGATGATTTTGTGCAGTTATGGAATGAGAACGAAGACTTCCGTGTTATTGCTGAGAGACTCTATGGGCCCATGTTTACCGCTCCTCTGGATGCTTCAGACGATATTGTTCGTAAGAATTGGAGTTACCGACTTGGGGACGAAAGCTCTTTTGATCAAGTTGCGTCATTCTTAGAGAAATCAGCTAGCTGCCAAGAACTTAAGGATCAACTTGCAGGCAAAAAGGCGGCGGGCGCTCCCTCCGAAGAAATTCAAAAACTTCAAAAGCAATACGACAAAGCTCTCGCGGAAGTCGAAGAGGAAATCTTGAGCCTATTGGAAGATCAGTGGAGCGATACTGTTAGTGAGTCTGCTGAACTTGAGGAAGCTAATAGAATTGAAGACGGGCAGAGAATCCAACAGCAGCAAATTAGACTTCAGGAGGCCTATAACACCTTTCAAGGACTAGCACAGTTAACTGGACGATTGAACCCTGAGATGGGTGTCGCCATTAGTCGAATGTCAGATGCTATGTTCCGAATAGCAGATATCGCCGTCTCAGGAGTAAGCCCTTCAGGAGTAGTAAAGTTGTTGGCAAGTTTCGGGGGACTTTTTGACCTCTTCGGTGGTCCGACCGGGCCTTCGCAGGAAGTGTTACTCCTCACTAAAATTTCAGAGCAATTAGAAGATCTTCGGTTGAATCTCATTGAGATGCAGCGTCTCATCAACGTTCGATTTGATCGCTTAGAGGCGCAGAATGAACAGATTCTTCAAATACTTTACAAGGTTTCGAATTCTATCGACGGTATGGGAGTTACCTTGGAGCGGATGGAGAGAAAGGTAGATGACCTTTCAATCGGGGTTGAAATCGTCAAAGACAACACAATAAATATTTTAGACGAACTTCGCGTTGGTAACTACCGAACGTTAGTCGAACCATTCTATCGTGATCGCTACCGAGCGGGTAAAGATGAATTCACTGCCCGCTATGGCTCGCTCGCTGAAAATGATCGAAAACTCCAGGCAGTTCAGATTAGGGCTTCCATTCTCGATGCTGGTGGACGCTATTGCACCTTACCTCTGCGGGCAGATCAAGCAACAATCGATAGCGACATTTTTGGGCTAGCTAGTTACGAGGGCCTAAGCAGAGCCTTTGTTCTCGATGCAATAAAGGATGTCTTGGCAAAGCCACTTGCGGGAGCCGGTATAAATTTGACTCCTGGCCCCGGCATGAAGGCCATTCCCACGAATATTCCTCTCTGGCAAGATGCTGCTTTGGCATTTCTCCATTTGCGCGAGCGCGGAGGGGAAATTTTTCCCCAACCACTTCCGGATGATTTCAAAGAATTAATCGATAACGGAGAGAGAATAGTCCAATTTCAACAATCGTTAGTGTCAGAGCAAGCTATCACCTATACGCTTGCTCTGCTACGACAAGAATTGAGTCAGATAAACGCAGAAATTGATAAGCGTCTTGAGAATCCCCAACAGTATTATCCAGATTTAGCGAGAGATTATCCTTCCGGAATTGGGTTTACGCCAACAACGTTTGACTTCTCAAATGCACCCTTTGGGGTCACCCCGCGCCCTCCCCAGTATATTACCCAGAGTCTTACTTCTGTCCCACTGGCAACAAATGAGGAAAACGAGGCGTTGCGTACGAAGAATTGGCATGAACCTCTCGTCACAGTGGGAATTCAAGATGATAATAGTTCAGCCACCATGCTTCAGTCGCAACTGCCACAGCTACCGCAGCCACTTCTTTTTCCGACGCCCGTATTGGATAGGCTTCAAGCCTTGGCCCCTATCTCCGGATTCAGGGTTCGTACTACGTGGACTCCCGTCGTGCGAGATATTCGTGAGCTCGTTTCTACGGAGCACGCAGAAGCAACTACAGGCCATCGTCCCGAACTCACATTCGGGGAAAATATCTCAGTATACAAATACTCCGGTCGCATCGTGCAACAATTTGACGTTACGGCCCATGTTCCGCTAGCTGCGTTCGCACCACGCCCAACTGACTCTCTTGATACCTTAGGCCCTGCGTGGCAAGTAGCTTTCGGTAGCCGCCTACCTATTTATGCGCTTAAATCACGAGATGGCAACTTCCAAATTATCTTCAAGGGCGGGAGTAGTCGCATATCACCAAAAAAACTTGATTTATTGGAAGAAGGAAAAACCGAGAAGGATGAATCCTTTTTCGGGCTTCCAGTACATGATGGACAAGTTGAAATTCCTTTCGTTAAGATTTCTATTTCGGAAGCCACCGACGAACGCGGATTCCCCTTTGGCTGGACGCACCTGGGGATTAAATACTTCACTCCGCGAGGGCAGCCGCCCCCTTCAGAGAATGAGTGGGTTAAGGCATATCGAGCGAAAGGTAATGTAGATAAAGGAAACACCCAAGGTGTTCTTGACTTTGGGTACCATGATCCCCATGGCTTATACCCATTCGCGCTCAAAATTCTTCCCGTAATTTACTCTGAGATTTGCAAACAGGTTCCCCTTGAGTCTCAAGCGGATATCAAGAGAATTGTTTTCGAAAGAC
>CAZPBV010000168.1:0-973 GCA_964584675.1 uncultured Bdellovibrionales bacterium | reverse complement strand
ACAAATAGTTCCCAATCAACTTAATCCCGATCAGAGCTACGTAACTAAGTACGTGGTAAGAGTACAACTGCTCGCGCCCCAAGAGAAGGAGTACATGAGGGAGTATACAGGAGCTCGATCTCGCGGAGCGTCAATTGAAAACGCTCAACAGATTGCTAATGACGCAATGACGCGAAAAGAGGATCCCGATCCAATGGGCCCACCCCGTAGCAAGCCTCCCCACAACCGTCCGGTAGAAATTGGGCGACATGCTATTGTGCCCCGCGGAGAAACTATCAAGTTAATTGAGTTGGATTCTGCCACACTCGAAAAGACATTTTTTGACTTTGCGCAATTAATGGATCGTGGTCGCAAACCAAATCCGCCGCCCGAATATTTTAGCTATCACTATGGCTGTCGGATTGAATTCGATTTGGACACGATCCCCATTGAAGTTCGAGCCGAACTCGATGAGCTGACCTATCGTGCACGGGAAGATCTAGGAAGAGCAGTGACTAAGGAGATTGCCAAGGAAATCTCTGGCGCTGGGATGAAAAATAGCCCACTGAGACAAGAGATTTTGAGGCTGAATAATACTGTTGCGATGCTTCGGATCATGCTGTTAGAGGGGGCTCGGGAACCTTTAATGCAAGACAGCGATTTTTTGAACGCTCTTCTCGGGTCTGGTCCGCTAATTCCGTCTGAGGATAAATTGGTTCGTTTTTATGACTTACTCTCTGCATCTCAAGACAACAGGTTCCCAATCTCAAGTGTGAATGAGGCATTTCGGAAGGGACTGGAGGATGGTCTCGCTTTGTTGGAGACAATAGTCAATAATAAATTGGATGAAGCGCGGGCCCAGGGCCGTATTGGAGATAGATTCACAAAAACGCTTCTGGAGAAACTCCAAGTAGCACAAAGGGCCGCGCAAAATTAGAGCTAGGGAAATCCGTCAAAACTTCGCTTAACGCTCAGTTTTTCAGGATTTCCTTGA
>CAZPBV010000167.1:5927-7642 GCA_964584675.1 uncultured Bdellovibrionales bacterium | reverse complement strand
TGGGAGCGGAGGAAGCAGCGGAAGGTCTGGTGGTAGTAGCGCGTCTGATTTTAGTTGTGACGGAAGTTGCGCCAATCGTAACTTGGTCGCGGCAAATGTGGCGACCATTGTTCGGCAAGGAATTGCCGGAGCTCAAGGGCTGGGAGTCGCGGCTACGTTTGCCGTGGTTGATAGGGTAGGCAACGTTCTCGCTGTTTACCAAATGGAGGGGGCTGCCCAAAGCACTACTATCAACGGTCAAATAGGGGCGGTTGGCGGGCTGGAAGGGCTGGCAGTTCCTTCTTCTTTAGCCGCCATTTCGAAGGCTGGTACTGGCGCTTTCTTAAGTAGTCAGGGAAATTCCTTTTCAACCCGCACGGCAAGTCAGATTATCCAGGAAAACTTTAATCCAGGTGAGCACGGGCAGCCGGGAGGGCCGCTTTTTGGGGTGCAATTTTCTCAGCTCCTCTGGAGTGAGGTAACGGTGCGGAATCCTGACATTGCCGACAGCCGGCCGGCGCGGGGAAAATTTTCTTACGGCGGGAGTATCGGGCCACGTCCTCTCCCCTTGGGGCTTGCCGCTGATCCGGGAGGTATCCCTCTATATATCCAAGGCGACCTTGTAGGAGGGGTTGGCGTTGAACTCGATGGGGCCTATGGATTGGATAGAAATGTTGCCGATACGGACGACAACATCGAGGAGCGCATTGCTATGATGGCCTCGCGGGGGTTTGAGGCTCCTTCGGAGCGAGTAGCTCCAAATATTAATGTCGGCAAGTCATTGCGCTACGTTGATTTGGATTATAACAGTCTAGCCCCGCTCCCTGAACAGCTTCCCAACCTTGATGCAGTGCGACTATTGGTGATCTCCGAATTTACCAATGGTGAAGTTAGAGATGGCGCAGTCTTTGGCGATGTAAGCTCGGGGGTGGCGAAAACCGTGCGTGCGGGAGTGCCGGCGGCTATTTTGGTTAACCCTGATGGCTCGACACGATATCCGAGCAGGGATGGGGCCGCCTTGCCGGGCGGGGAGCAACTGTCGGCGCGTGAGGTCGAAGCGCTGCTTGATTCGGTTCTTACCACCGCACATCGTGCTCGCGCAGCTATTCGCCGCCCGCTCGATACCCCGGCGCGAGTAAGTATTTGGATTGTTGATCACTTGGGAAATCCGCTTGGGTTTGTACGCAGTGAAGACGCTCCTGTATTTGGAATTGATGTTGCGCTTCAAAAAGGTCGCGGAGCTGTCTTTGCGAGCTCGCCGGATGCCGGCGATTTGCTCAAAGCGGCAGGTTTAGGAAGTTATGTTGACGCCGTGCGAGCGCTGCTGGGTCCCTCGGCGTTGAGCGGAGGCAATGCGTTTGCCGATCGCGCTATTGGAAACATGTCGAGGCCATTTTTCCCGGATGGTATTAATGGAGCTTCGAATGGACCGTTTTCACATCCATTTCCGGGAACCGTCCCCGGGGGAGCAAGTTGGAGCCCGTTTAATACCGGACTCCAGCTCGACTTGGTTTTTGGCGGTCTTGCCCAGGCCCTTGGGTTGATTCCATCGGGCAGCTTTCCGTCCGTTTGTACCGCATCAGCCCTAGGACATCGGGTTGCTAACGGCATTCAGATTTTTCCTGGCTCAGTGCCGCTCTATCGCCATGGCGTGCTTATTGGTGGTATTGGCATTAGTGGTGACGGCGTCGATCAAGATGACCTCATTGCATTTTATGGTGCGAGCAGGCCTGGTC
>CAZPBV010000167.1:3827-5917 GCA_964584675.1 uncultured Bdellovibrionales bacterium | reverse complement strand
GGGGCATGCTGATATCGGCGACGGTGTTCTGGGATTTAATGCACCAAAAGAGATACGTTCAGACACTATTCCCTTGCCCTTTGATGATTTGAGGTTGCGCTTTGTTAATTGTCCCGAGGCGCCATTCAGCGGAGATAACGATCAGAACGTATGCGATGGGCTATAGAATGATTTCTTCATTGCGACTGATAGGGCTATGTGCGGGGATTATTCTTCTCTGCGACAGCGCCTGCTTGAAAGCGCAAGACGAGGGCGCCGAAACTGAAGCGGCTGGAGTCGAGGCACAAAAGGAATTGCCGCCATCTCCTCAGAGGCAGAGGCCCGGAGACGATGCCCCGCGGGCCACACAGTTTCCCTCCACTCTCTATGAGTCTATTCCGGATATGAATAGTTCCGCTAATGAATTTGTCGCGGTCCCCGATCGCTGGCGACAGCTTTACGCGGGGAAATGGTACGACCCCTATAACCAAAATGTGCTCAAGGCGGATATTCCGGTGTTTGGCACTCAGGATCACCCCTGGTTTTTTGAGCTGGGGATTGTTTCGGACTTGTTGACTGAGTTGCGCAACCTGCCACTGCCCGTGGGCGGCTCTTCAACCAATGAGCCCGAAAGCACCGACACGTTTGGCAACGGCAGGCAGTACTTTATGGCAGAAACAGTCATACTGTCGCTGTCATTGTTCCAAGGTAATACCAGCTTTAAGCCCCAAGATATTGAATTTCGGTTTGTTCCTGCCTTTAATTTAAATTATGCCGATTTTGAGGAGGATGGTGTGCTGCGGGTCGACCCGCGGTCCGGTGATTCTCGCACTGATAATTATCTCGGATTGCAGGAAGCCTTTGTGGACGTGCATCTTGCCAATATTTCGGAGCGCTATGATTTTGTGTCGTCACGCGTTGGTGTGCAGCCATTTATCAGCGATTTTCGAGGTTTTGTGTATAACACCTCTGAGCCCGGTGCCCGCCTTTTTGGCAACTATGACAACAATAAGTGGCAATACAACTTAGCGTATTTTCACCGCCTCGATAAGGACACTAACTCAGGTCTCAATTCATGGTTCGAAGAACGCTATGAAGACGTAGTGGTCGCTAATCTCTATCGCCAAGATGCCCCGGCACTTGGGCACGCTCTTTCGGCCAGTGTTCTATACCGAGCGGACAACGCCGGATCTCACGGCCAGGATTATGATAACAACGGGTTCCTGGTGCGGCCGGCCTCTATTGGTGACGAGCGCCCCACAAATATTCATTCAACCTACCTTGGATTAGCAGGAGATGGGCATTTTGGACGCATCAATACTACAGAAGCTTTCTACTACGTTACCGGCTCGGAAAGTCACAATCCCATTGCGGGCCGCAGCGTTGACATTAATGCGGCCATGGCCGCGCTTGAAGTTTCCTATGATATGGATTGGACTCGTTTCCGGGCGTCGTTTTTTTGGGGCTCCGGAGATCGCGATCCGTTTGATGGCGATGCCGAAGGCTTTGATGCGGTGCTTGATAACCCAAATTTTGCCGGCGGCGATATTTCTTTTTGGCAAAGAAACGGAATCCCGTTTATCGGCGGCGGAGGGGTGAATCTGGTTAATCGCAACAGCGTACTTGCAAATTTGAGGCCCGGCAAGGAAGAGGGTCAGTCAAACTTTGTAAATCCCGGGGTGCGTCTGTATAACTTTGGGGTGGATTTTGATCTGACACCTAAGTTGAAACTTATTAATAACGCCAGCTTCCTGCAATTTGATCGTACCGCAACTTTGGAGGCGCTGCGGCAGGATGGTTCAATTGATCGCGACATTGGCTATGACCTATCAACAGGCCTGCTCTATCGCCCCTTCCTTAATAACAACGTACAAATTCGGCTTGGAGGAGCCTGTTTGATTCCTCAGGAAGGAACAAAGAACCTCTTTGGGAATGAGACTTTGTATAACATCTTTTCAAACTTAATTTTTGTGTATTAAGTCATGCGGAGATTTCTTGCCGTTGGTGTAGAGCTGGTTTCAATAGGACTCTTTATCGTCTCGGCTTTCGCGCAGGAAGCGCCTCCGAAGCCCGATGCGCGCTACCTCGTTAACCCCGTGACTATGGGCCTG
>CAZPBV010000167.1:0-3817 GCA_964584675.1 uncultured Bdellovibrionales bacterium | reverse complement strand
GAGTGTTCGGGAAATGGATGAGGTGAGCAAGGGATGTAAGGATTGCCATAATCCGACCGACGCGCCAACTATGCACCATAATCCTGGTGTTGTGCTTGGTTGTGGGCACTGTCATGGGGGCGATGCGTCTATTCGGGCCAATGGTATGCCTGAGTGGTCAGAGGAGTGGCAAGCGGCAAAAATGCGCGCGCACGTTCTTCCCGATCATCCTGAGGAGTGGCCGTCTTCAGCCAACCCGCCCGGCAGTTACACGAATCTCCTTAAGGAGTCATATGAATTTGTCAAATTCATCAATCCCGGAGACCTGCGTGTCGCGCGTGAAACATGCGGCGGATGTCATGCCAAGATTGTGCATGCCGTTGAACGAAGTCTCATGACCACATCTGCAATGCTGTGGGGAGGCGCGTCGTACAATAATAATATTCTTCCCTATAAGAATTATATTCTTGGTGAAAGCTATGGACCTGACGGAGTGGCGCGCGAACTACATGCCAGTCCTGCCCCAACGAAGGATGCGCAAGCGCGAGGCGCTCTTTCCAAGCTCATACCTATTCCGCAATGGGAAGTGATACCACCGGGGGATATTTTTAGAATTTTTGAGCGCGGCGGGATATCGGTAAAAAGCACATTCAGTGAAGTTGGGTTGCCTAATTTTCTGGAGGAGTCTGGAAAGCCTGATGTGCGGGCCTCAAATCGCGGCCCTGGAACAGGAGCGCGTATTTCAGTACCAGTCATTAATATACATAAGACTCGCCTCAATGACCCGCACCTTTCGCTCCTTGGCACCAACGAGCATGCCGGCGATTACCGTTCGAGCGGGTGTAGCGCTTGTCACTCCGTCTACGCAAATGACAGAGATCCGCTGCATTCGGGAATGTATGCTCCCTTTGGTCATGAAGGTAAGACCCAAACCAAAGATCCGATGATTCCAAAAGATGAAGAGGGGCACCCCATTAAGCATGAGTTTACACGGGCGATCCCAAGCAGTCAGTGCATGGTATGTCACATGCACCAGCCAAACATGTTTGTGAATACCTACTATGGCACAACGATGTGGGACTATGAGACCGACGCGCCATTTATGTGGCCGCGAGAGCAGAAGTACCCATCCATAGAAGAGTACTGGAAGTCGATGGATCATAATCCCGAGGAGGCCGCAGTGCGAGGCTTGTGGTCTGACAAGGAATTTCTCAAGCATGTAAGCGAGCTGAATCCGAAGCTTCAACATACCCAGTTTGCCGACTACCATGGCCACGGGTGGAATTTTCGAGCCATCTTTAAAAAGGATCGCAAGGGCATCTTGCTTGACAAGGACGGAAAAGCGATTGATTTCGATGATCCTCAAAAGTTTAAAAAGGCAGTGCAGATGGCCGACATTCACATGGATGCCGGAATGCACTGCATGGACTGCCACTTCCAGCAGGATTCTCATGGCGACGGCAATATGTACGGCGAAGTGGCGCAGGCGGTAGAAATTGGATGCAAAGACTGCCACGGCACAGCGAAGAGCAAGGCCACGCTTCTCACCTCGGGTCCGGCAGCAGTAGGGCCGAACGGTGAAGAGCAGGGTGGGAGAGATCTCAGTACCATGCGTACGCCTTTTGGCGAATTGCGCTTCCGTTGGGTGAATGGCGAACTATTTCAGCGTTCGAGCTTAAACCCGGGACGAGAATGGAGGGTGAGCCAGGTGCGTGATGCCTCTCAAGCCGGAAGTCCTCATTATAATGAAAAAGCCTCCAGAGCTCATACGCTCCAGAAGTTGAAGCCTGATCAAACTGAAGCAAACTGGGGAGATCTGAGTGTTATTGATAGCGCCCATAATCCGAGTGATGTTATGGCGCACGCCGACGACAAAATGGCTTGCGCATCCTGTCATAGCTCGTGGATAACTAGCTGCGCCGGTTGTCACTTGCCGATTCAGGCCAACTGGAAGCAGAAATCAAAGCATTACGACGGGAAAACTACTCGAAATTGGGCAAGCTACAATCCGCAAGTGGCGCGGGATGATGTTTACCAACTAGGTATTCATGGGCCGTCCAAGGGCCACATGATTTACCCGGTGCGATCTTCAAGTGCCTTAGTATTGAGCAGTACCGATATCAATCGGCAAAAGATTTATATTCAGCAGCCTCCAACCGCGGCTTCTGGCTATAGCGCCCAAGCTTTGGCGCCGCATTTCCCTCACACCGTTCGTAAGACGGAAACCAAAGATTGCGAGGATTGTCATATTTCAAAAAAGAACGACAACAACGCCATCATGGCGCAGCTCTTTATTCTCGGCACAAATTTTATGGGGTTCATGGGCCATGAGGCTTATGTGGCCACCGGCGAGGCTGGTCTTGAAGCTGTCACGGTTACCGAGTGGGATGAGCCGCAGGCGGTTATAGGGAGCTATCTGCATAAGTATGCGTATCCCGATTTCTACAAAAAGCATCTGGCGCAGGGCATGGAGCTTGCCGAGTCGCATGCCCACCATGGCGCAGGTGGTGTTACCAACACCATTCAGCATCGAGGCGAATATCTCTACACTACAGCGGGGTCAGGAGGATTTCGGGTATATGATATCGCCAATGTTGCCAATAAGGGCTTCTCTGAGCGTGTAACTACTTCGCCGGTATCACCGCTGGGCCAAGATACCCATGTAAGCACTGAGAATGCGACCTCTTTTATTATTCCGAGTTGGTCTCAAACGGTGGCACCATTTCGTAAGTCGTTGCCTGAGAATCAAGAACAGTCGATGCACCCCATGTATCACTACGCTTTTATTGCAGACAGTGTTGAAGGGCTGATACTTGTTAATGTTGATACCCTTAACGATGGAGATCCAACCAATAACTTTTTGGAACGCGCGTTGACGTGGAATGAGGGTGGTATCTTGACGGGTGCTCGCTATATCACCATGGCCGGCTTTTGGGCCTTTGTTTTAACGGACGACAAGGTAGTTATATTGAGCATCGACAACCCGCTCGAACCAAGAGTTATAACTACTGTTCCGTATAATAAACCTACTGCATTAGCAGTGCAGTTTCGCTACGCATTTGTGACGGACAGTGAAGGACTGCATGTCTTGGATATTACAAACATTGAAACTCCGCATAAGGTTCACGGAGCCGATGTACCGCTCATGGATGCTCGCAATCTTTATGTGGCGCGCACCTATGCCTATGTAGCGGGCGGCAGGCAGGGGTTGGTGATCGTTGATGTTGAACGGCCGGAAAAGCCCTTCATTTACGACGTATTCACGGATAATGGCCGTCTGAATGATCTCTATGACGTCAAAGTGGCGAGTACGAACGCCACCGCGTTTGCTTATCTTGCTGATGGAGTAAACGGGCTCAAGGTTGCCCAGCTCACCGATCCGGATCGCACTCCCGCCTACTATGGGTTTTCTCCGGAAGTGAAACCCATGATTATAGCGTGGCGGCATACTCATGGCCCGGCAATGGCGATTTCAAAAGCGCTGGACCGCGATCGAGCGGTGGATGAAACCGGGGGTCAGGTGGCGATTTTTGGGCGATTGGGATCGCGGCCTTTTACGTTGGAAGAAATGCGGCGGTTTTATCTTACCGATAGCGGTACGTTGTATACGGTAAGCGATAGTTTGGCGAAGAAGTAGCCTCGCCTCTTGACGTCGTACTCAGAGCGGTTAGTTATTGAACCCGGGATGAACAGGTCAAGCGCAATCAGCAAAGATTTCCGGAGGATTTTCGATTTCAATTGACATCTCAGGAAGTTATGAATTTAAGATCGCAAAACGCGATCGCAAGAGCGACAGACATAGCTTACAGATCAGCGACAGGAGTTAGCCTACATACTG
>CAZPBV010000166.1:1112-7651 GCA_964584675.1 uncultured Bdellovibrionales bacterium | reverse complement strand
GGGAATGGATGATGGGGAGGACCGGATGGCCCGGTGAGACTGTAGCGCTGTTTGCCGTTTCCCTGGGATCGGCCATAGGGAGTCTCTATTTTGAAGAGGCATCCATTGCAGTCGGCCGGGTATGGATGGGAGCGTGCTTTTTTGGCGGCTTTGAATTCGTTCGTGCCGCCGGCATCGTAGGGGCCGCCCTTATTACCGCCGACCTTCGATGGGTCCTCATCGCCCATACCATCGTGATGGCAATTAAGGTTGTGGCCGGCATGGTTCTTGGGGCGAGGCTCGGACTTCTTGGTGCGGAACTCGCGACAGACGCAGTCGATCGAGTGTTGAGATACGCCTGCCCAGTTTCCTGCGCTGGGATTTTCGCGGTGTTCGTGAATTACGCCGATCAGCTCTTATTGTCGTCATTTATTCCAAGTGCTCGCTTCGCGGTCTACTCAATTGGTTGTCTCTCTCTGCCTCCTCTGTTTTTGCTGGAGCAGTCGGTAACTCGCGTGCTTGTTCCGCAACTTGCTGGCGCTTGTGCTGCCAGCGACTCTCGACGGGCCGCCACTCTCTACCGTCATGCCGTATCTGAGTTGGCTTTTTTTATGATTCCGTCGGTGGCGCTACTGGTCGTATTTGCTGGCGCCGTTATTGATATCCTCTTTACCCCTGCCTACCATGATTCGGCCGCTTTTTTGAGGCTCTTCGCCGTGACCTATCTTTGTTTGGCCTTTCCTTTTGATATTATACCGCGCGCTCGCGGAGAGTCGGGATGGATCCTTCGTGTATATGTTGCCTCATCGTTGTCATATTTGCTTGTAACTTACTTTTTTGTTCAAGCATATGCGGAGTGGGGCGCCCTCATGGCACTCATTCTAAGCCGCATCCTCATGCGCGCTTACGGAATATATTATTCATGTCAAGTGCTGAAGGTGCCTCTTCGCTTGTTATTGCCTCTCAAAGCGATGAGGCGTTATGGCGCAAGCAGTGCGCTCTTATTTCTATTTGCGATTCTTTGTCATCCGCTTTTTCAATCTTCCGGAATGTGGATGGTTGTTGCGGGCGGAGGTTCTTTGGTTGCTTATGCGCTGTTTAACTTCTTGGCGCTTTCAAGCTCCACGACTGAGAATCCGCGGGTGCTTTTGGTGTGCCAGCATTTAACTCTGGGAGGACTTGAAGCGGTAGTATGCAATTTGGCAAGAGACCTCCACCAACGCTTACACTTTGTACCGGTAGTTATGGCGTACGAGCACGGGGAACCCGAGGGAAACTATGCAACTTCAAGTGGGGGGCGATTTCAGACGCTGTCGTGGCTTCCGCGATTGCGGGAGGCGGGAATTCCCGCCATTGCTTTTCATAAGGGACCCGGTGTTTCTATCACGGTTGCTGCTCGCATCATCTGGGCCATGGTGCGCTATCGGGTGATGGTTGTGCACACACACAATCTGGGAGCTCTCATGTATGCCGCCGTGGCGAAAGTGTTTTTTCTCGGTCAACTGAGGGTGGTTCACACCCAGCATAGCTTTGCTCATCTCGCGGATTGCCGGCGATATGTTTGGTACGAGAAATTTTTTACCCTCTTTGCCGATACGATAGTGTGTGTGAGTGAAGATGTTTTGAATACCTACCAGGCAATGGGCATAAACAGAAAACGTTTGGAGCACATCGCTAACGGTGTGCCTTTGGGCCACGTTCAACCAGGCGGAGGTACCTCGATGGCGCAATCGCGTCATGTGCTCTTATCCTCAGTACCTGTATCGACGAGCGAGATGCTCGCGCCGCTGGAAGATAGGGTGTGGGTGTTATCCTTGGCACGGCTTCATCCGGTGAAGGGCCAGGCCGAGGCGATTGAGTTGTGGGCGCAGTTGCCGCGGGAATTGCGGGTGAAAAGTGCGCTCGTGATAGTGGGGCCCGAGTCAGAGCCTGGATACGCCGCGATACTGCTGGAGAAGGCTCGTCAACTAGCGCAAGCAGATGGGGATTGCTCCGTCGTTTTCGTGGGGGCGACCGAGGAACCTTGGCGCTGGATGCAATCGAGCGAGATATTTTTGTCCTGTTCTCGCGTTGAGGGAATGCCGCTGGCACCCCTGGAGGCATATGCGTGCGGGTGTCGAGTGGTGATTAGTGATATTCCCGGCCACCGTATCTTTCAAGAGCGGGCTCGATTTCTTGATCCCCAGGACCCCGAGGCTGGGGGGAGAGTACTGGCGGACGAGATTCAGGCGGCACAGTCAGGGCCTCCGACCACCCCGTCTGGGGATGCCTATGACTGGGTTTTGACGTCCTTTGGAGTTTCCGCAATGTCCGATCGTTACGCCGGGGTCTATAGGAAGGTATGTTTCTAAAGCCCGCGAATGAGCTCATTTGATTAAGGATTGTTCACACGGTATTCTAGCCACGTTTCAATGACACAGCTCTGGAGAATGTCTTCAATGGCTTTGAAGGGCCTAGAAAATAGGAGTTTTGCACGAACAGTTTGGCAGGTAGCCGGGCTCGGTTGGGTAGTGAGTGTTCTTGTGGGTTGCGCCGGCCAGTCTTCTCCGCAGTGGCAAACAGTGAGTGAGTCGAGTGTGCCCCAGGCGGTCATCGCTGAATCTCAGCGGCAGGGAAAACTAAGAAATAGCGAGACAGTGCCGTCTCCCGTCATGAGCTCCGAGGGAGATGTGGTTGATAGGGCCGATCTTTTAGGAGCGGGCTTTGTCATTCGCATGCAAGCGACTGTTGACCGATCATTGAGCGGTGAATTCACTGTTAGTGACGACGGTGTTCTCAAGCTTCCTTATGGGTATGTGGTGGAAGTGTCGGGGAGGACGCTGAGCGCGGTGGAGCAACAAGCCCGCGAGCACTACGCCCCTTTTTATCGTGGATCGCCAGAACTTCGGATGTCCGTTGTTCGCCGTAAACTGAGTGTTATGGTACGCGGACTTGTAGAGAAACCGGGAAGATTCGCGGTGCGTTCGGATTCAAGCCTTGATGAGCTGATTGGCTCTGCCGGAGGCTTGCAGAAGGCATCGGATCAGGCTCCTCTGGCGCGCTTTGTGCGCATTACCGGCGCACACGGCACAAAAATTATCAGACTCAGCGATTATTATGCCGGCACGTTGCTGCAAATTCCTGCGTGGGAGGGCGGGGAAAGCGTATTCTTCCAGCGTGATGCGATGTCGCCCGGTGGTGCCAGCCTTGCTGCCGGAGCGGCCGGCCCCGGGAGCTATATTCAAATTTTGGGGCAAGTTCGCTCGCCCGGAGAGTATTCCCTGAGCCAGGAAGGTGACTTTTTCTACTATCTGACCGAAGCCGGCGGATTTACTGATAGGGCTGACCTGCATAACTTGATGCTCGTGAGAAGCGAAAAAATGCCTGATGGCCGCCAGCAGCGGAAGGTGCTGACGTTCTCCATTGACCAAGCGCGCGAAGTCCCGCCGTTTAGCGAGGGAGATATTTTGCTGGTGCACGCTGATAACCCAACTTCAACTGAAAAGAAAACCCATATTTTGAGCGAGATTGGCCAATTCCTCGGATCCATTGCGACAGGAGCTTTGGTATTTGTGGCGCTATGAGTAACAACAGAAGTAACGTCGCATATTTGTATGAGAATGGCAGCTCTGAGACGAGTCATGCGGCTTTTTCTGCGACGCCGGTGGTGGGAGAGGGGCAGGTCGCCGATTTTCTTGGAAAGCCTTTTCGTGCGGTAGTTGAAATTCGGGGACAGGTTCAGTCTCCTGGCGAATATCCGTATCGCAAGAATTCAACACCGCTTGAGTACCTGCAAGAAGCGGGTGGACCGACGAGCCAAACGGCTGGCGGCAACGTGGTTATTATACGCGAAGAGAATCACCGCAAACGTTCCCTCATGTTTGAACTGAGTCATGGTCGGGAGGCGCCTGAAGTAATGAACGGAGATATTTTGGTATTCCACAATGTGGTGGCCGAGAATGTTTCGGGGGGAGACTGCCCCTCGGGGGAGGAGCGCCGCGGTAACGCCACCTTTCAGCAACAGCACCTGCTTGCTCATGTCCTTAAACCCGCGTTTAAGAGATTATTGGGGCAGATAGTGGCCGCACAAACACAAGCCAACAGTAAGAGTCTGGCGGTTATCAGTTGTTTCCCGCAAGAGGGCCGTAGCCTTGTATGTTCCATGGTAGCACTTGGTCTGGCGGAGCTCTTAAATGCGCGGGTGTTGGTACTCGATGGGTCCAAGGCCTCGCTTGGTGAGGACGCAAATGTAGCAGCCAATTTCGTCGCCGCTATTCCGAAGGGTCCGGGGGTGAAGTCGGCCGGATATGTGGACTATCTGAAATTGGATGCTGTCGGCAATGGAAAGTTCGAAACTACCGATTTTCAAGTCGGGCGCTACCTTGAGTCTATGAAGAAGCGCTATGATATGTTGCTCTTGGATGTCGCGGCGATTGAGGAGCAATTGCCGTGCGGCATGGACCCGCTGGTGATAGCTGCTCAGGCAGATGCTGCACTGCTGGTTCTCTCTCCACGAGCTCTTAAGAAAAATCACCTGCAGGAACTAAGGGGCAAACTAGGGAGCGCCCAAGTGCGGGTGCTTGGGTGTGTATATAATGAGGGCCTGTTAGAGGGCCGGGGCTAGGGTATGAGTGAGTCGGTGGTAACGGTTCCCGATGTGGCAGCACTCATGAGACGGCATGTGGCGCTTTTGTTAGCGTGGGTGTGTGTAGGTAGTTGCGTCGGTGTCATTCTTACGTATCGCCTTCCCAAGGAATATCGCTCGCAGGCGGTTCTGAGTATACAGGGAAATTACTTTCAGAGCCCAATGAGCCAGGATGTTGTTGCGCCTCTCAGTGACCCACGCGAGGTCATGTCCCAAAAAATGGCAATTCTGCGCATGGCGCTCAGTAATGACTTTATCGATCGTCTGGCGGAACTGCACGGGTTGTATGAGTTTTCGGCGGATAGTCCTGAAAGAAATCGGGAACGGGAGTTGTTTCGGGAAAAACTCTCTTTTTTTTCGACGAGCCCCACCACCTTTCAGATCGAGGTCAAGGCAGGAGGGCCCCTTTTGGCCCGCTCGCTGACCTCGGAAGTATTGAACCACATGTTGGAGGTCTTGTTTGAGAGCCGCTATAGAACCTTATTTACCACTCGCGAGGTAATAGATAAACATGTCGAGTCGCTCAAGCAGGCGCTGAAAGACAGCCCGCTTGGGACTGCGATTGGGGCGAAGAGCGTCGACGAGTTGCGGGAGGAACTTGGTAAGCTCGATGCCAATGTGGCGGCCCTCTTGGTTAAGTTTACGGAGCGTCATCCTGCTGTCCTTGATCTGAGACGGAAGCAGCAGGCCCTTATGACCATGGTTGGCCGCGCCGAAGAGGGCGAAGAGAAGGGCGAGAGCGAGGACGGCAGTCGAAAGAAGCGGGTGCCGCTTTCATCCTCAGCGCGTGCGGCAACTCAGGAAATTTTTTCCGATTTACTACGAAAGGTGAGTTACCTCAATGTGGCGCTCCAATTGGAACAGGACCGCTCGGCGGTCCCTTATGTGGGGGTTATTGAGCAGCCGAATATTCCGACAAGTCCGTCCTTTCCGAAACTTCGCATAATGCTTGGCTTGGGCGCGCTGGTAGGGGTGCTGCTTGGCGTATTTCATGTGTTGCTGAAGGAGATCGAGCGGAGTAGTAGTTATCTTCCGGAGGAAGTGTCCCGGGCATTTGGGGTGCCCTATTTTGGAAGGCTCGAGCTCGTGGACGGCGAGATGCCGACGTCTGCCTTGCTCGATGCACCACAGAAGTTTCTTGCCGGTCCGCACTTTCCTTCATCAGGCCCGTCACCGGATCGTGGCCCGGTAGCCGAAGCCGGGTAGGGCACCGGAGGGCGGCCGTGTTGCAAGGGTTATTTCCGGTACCGACTATTGCTTTACACATCACCACCGCGGCGTTGTCCGTGCTCATCGTAGCCCAATCCTGGTACCTTGTTGGTCACTACCGCAGGTCTGCCGACCTGCTACCGGCTCGTCCATGGATATTGCTCGTCGTTACGCTCGCTGTTGGTATAGCGCTCGTTACTGCCCTCTCGATCAATCGATGCCTATTTGCATTTGAGATTGCCCTGATGCTGGTAATGGGAATTCTTGACCCCGTAGTGGCAGTCAGTTCGCTGCTCGGCATGTTTTTGATGAGACCATGGGAGCTCATGCCGGAAAACGCCGTCATGATGGTGTTACCGCGCGGTCTGGCGGGGATGGCAATGGTATCTTGGTTCCAACATTTTATATCTCGGCGGCGTTTAACGGTGAGCTGGAATGAGGCATCTGGATTGTTTGTTGCCTTGATTCTTTGGCTATTTTTCGCTTCTTTGTGCTCTTCGACACCATCGAGCAGTGTTGCCTTGTGGGTGGAAAGTTTCTTTCCGGTTCTTGTGGTGGTCTTTCTTGTGTACCACTGTGTCACAACTATTCAGCAAGTCGCTCTCGTAAGAATGAGTGTTGTAATCGCCATAACCTGCATTGCAGTGGTGGCGCTTGGCTTGGGAGCCCTCGATTGGCTGTCTGGGGAATACTCTTACTGGAGTCTCGATGGTCGGGCCCAGGGGGC
>CAZPBV010000166.1:0-1102 GCA_964584675.1 uncultured Bdellovibrionales bacterium | reverse complement strand
ATGTGGAGCAACGCCAATGACCTAGCGGCCTTGATCACCATCGCTCTGCCGCTTGCTCTTCTCGGGACCACCGGGCCGGAAAGGGGTTCCCTCCTGTTAAGGGCCTTCAATTGGGCAATGGCCTCTGTCATGCTTGTATGTCTTTGGCTGACACAATCTCGCGGCGCATTTTTGGCTCTGGGTGTTGGAGCATGTAGCTATGTGGTTGTTCGGCGTTCCTATCGCAGCGCCGGGTGGGCCGTTGTTTTGGGGGGCCTCTTTGTTGTGGCCTTGCTATTTTCTTCTATAACACGCGGAGGCGATGAATTAGCCGAGTCAAGCGCAGCCCGCTGGAACTATCTCACCACAGGAGTTCGTATGGTAGCTGACCACCCGTTTTTTGGTGTGGGGCTTGGCAACTACCCGGCATTGTACGAGCGCTACTCTACGATTTTTCATGAGTGGGGTGAGCGTACTGCGCATTCGAGTTGGACTTTGGTAATGGCAGAAAGCGGGCTGGTGGGACTGGCGCTCTTTGCAGCACTCTTTATCACCGTGTTGAGACGAGCCTTTGGAGCCCGCGCGACCTTTCCTGATTTATGGGTTGCTCTATGTGCCTATTTGGTTGCATTCTCGTTTCTTTCTCACTCCTATTTGCTTCCGCCCTATGCCCTCGCGGCCCTGGTAATGGCAGGAGCTCGCGTAGCTTGCTCGAGGAGGGGGCTGGCGAGTGGATAGGTATCACTTCATTTGGGTTCTCCCCAAGTGGCCATTACCGGCGAGAGATGGTTCGCGCTATGCCAGTGTATCTCTTGTTGCAGAGCTTGCCCGGTTAGGGCATCGAATCGACTTAATAACCGTTGTGGGACCGGATGCCCAAACAGATCGGAGCGATGCTGTAGCCCAGCTAGGGGTAAATTCGGTAACGGTGATTAGGCGCAAGCCACTCAAGAGGCTTATCGCTGCCATTAAATCTATTATGTCCGGATCCCGGGTGCCCGCGACCTTTGTGTCCTACGCCGCGGCGAGTGTTTCGCGCAAAGTCACTGAGACGGTGCAAGCGCTTTCAGGAGAAAGCTCAATAGTTGTTTATGAGGGTCCGCACGGGGCTTCTCATCTCTTG
>CAZPBV010000165.1:0-7686 GCA_964584675.1 uncultured Bdellovibrionales bacterium | reverse complement strand
GGGCATTTCTTGAGCAGTAACACCTAGCCTGGACTTCGGCTGGTGAGAAGTCCGGACTAGCAGAGCCCAAGGGGACCGCGCCTCTCTTTGAGGTCGCGAATGTGGTACAAATAAAACCACTTCTAGGAGAAATACCCACCTGTCTTGATGAGCTTCAAGAATTTGGAAAGGTCCGGGTTTACCTCTTCCACTTTCTGAGAAAAAAGTATTACTCGTGCTTCGCGCGTCACCAACAACGATCTCATCACGTCCAAAAGAGAAGTAAGATCGGTGCTTGGTTTTCGTGGGCGGCCTTCCCAGCGCATGGCAACATATAGTAATGGCTTCTTGCCACCTCGCTCCCGGCGCTTTAAGGCGATGCTCTCGAATAGTAGCTCCTCCGGTTTTTCGGCCGGTCTCAGGGGCCGGCCAAGGAGCTGGGTAGTGAGGGCATGGGCCGTCTCCTCAAAGGAAAAGTAAGGGGTTACTGAAATATCTATCACGGGGCAACGGTCTCTGGCCTGTTTCATCCGACCATGGATACAATATAACTTTGCCAAGTTGTATACATCTTCGTCGCTCGTGATTATCCCGTTGTCCTGCTGTAGAGAGTCGAGAATCTCGTTTTCATTCACCTTGATGGATACTCCCTTATGAGAGACGATGTCTTCAAATCTCTGAATGGCGCGATCAATGGTTGTTGCTCGAAGCGCCGCATGGGAATCGTCCTCCCAGCGAAGAGGATCTTTTTTGTTGGACGACATGGAGTAGAACTATATGAGCATGAAAGGAGTTATTCAACAGAAACAACTGGCGGCGGGTAAAGCCTTTACGGTAAATGAAGAGATCGTTCTGTTGCCAACCGGTAGCCAGGCGGTTCGCACCGTTGTTCGGCATAGCGGTTCGGTGTTGATCCTTCCGGTGCTCCCAGATGGGCGTCTGCTCGTTATTCGACAATACCGCCATGCGTTGGGAGATTACATTCTAGAATTTCCAGCCGGAACCATGGAGTACCATGAAGATCCATTGGCCTGCGCGCGTCGAGAGCTTGTGGAGGAGACACATCATCAAGCATCGGAATGGATCGACCTTGGTATGCAGTTTCCCGCGCCAGGATTTTGTGATGAAAAACAGTATTGTTTTTTTGCCAAAAATTTAGTTCCAGAGCAGGGAGTGCCTGATGAGGATGAAATTATTGATGTTCATCCGCTGTCAGTGATGGAAGTTGAAGCCGCTATTCGTTCTCACACCATGCAGGATGCCAAGTCCATGGCGTGTTTCCTCAGGGCGCGTCTTATGGGACTACTATGAGTGGCCAGGCGTTGGTTGTTCTGGATTATATCAATCAGTTTCAGTGTATTGGGCCGACGTGCGAGGATTCATGCTGTCGCGGATGGAACGTGACAGTTGATCGTGATACCTACGAACACTATATCAACCATCCTGACCCCGCATTTTCAACCGAGGCCAAAGGTGTTCTTCGCCCGCCATCCCCAGGTGGTTCCGGCGCCAGCTACTCTTCTCTCAAGATGCTACCTTCAGGAGAATGTCCGTTCCTCGGCGCTGACTTTTTGTGCTCCATTCAGACGCGCTTTGGTGAAGAGATGCTTCCCCCCGCGTGTTCAGGTTATCCACGCGAAGACAGCATGGTAAATGGGTTGCGAGAACGAAGCTGCTCCACATCTTGCCCTGAAGTTGCTCGAATTGTCCTTCTACGTGAGAACAAATTGCAGTTATCGCAGGTCGAATATGTGCCGCGGCCAGGAGACTACTTGTATCACCGTCAAATCAATACTCTCGAACTTGAAAAGAGTGATATGTACAAGTCGCACTTTTGGCCTCTTCGTGTGGCGTCTATCAAGGCACTTCAGAATCGGGATCTTTCGGTGCAGGACAGGCTGATGAGTTTGGGAATTCTTGTCGATCGTCTTGAGCGGTGCAAAGCGTCTGATGCGGAGGGAGCCATTCCGCTCCTGGTGTCTGAGTTTGAAACGCAACTTTTTAACGGCAGTCTAAAGGTTGAGCTCGACAGGCTAACAATGAGTCCAGGGCATCAGATGGAATTTCTATCAATGCTGGCCGATGAAACATTGATGAGCACGGTGACTCACCAACGATTTCGTGATTGTTTCAACGATTTCAAACAAGGGCTGGCCGCATGCAATAGGGCGACAGGTTCAGATACCTGGATGAGCATCGCGCAGGTCTATGGTGAAGAGGTAGCTCCCTTCATACGGGATCATGCCTATATTTTTGAAAATTATTTGGTTAACCAGGTCTTTAAGGACTTGTTTCCATGTGGCGGAGCTTCGCCGCGCGAACAATTTGGTGTTCTTGCTGTGCATTTTGCTCTCATACGAATGTTTCTTGTAGGTATCGCGGCCCGCCGCAAGGTTGTGACGGTTGACCACTGTCTGCAATTAATCCAGTCTTTTGGTCGAACTTTGGAACGCGCACCAGCCTGGAACAAGGTGGTGGGTGATTTATTTCATGGCAAGGGCTCTAGCTCTCTAGCTCTTGTCATGGTTTTGTTAAAACTTGAATAGAGATTTTGATAGCGGCTCATGGTGGCTGATGATAGGATTTGTTGGGAATGCAATGAGTGGAGGAGAGGGTATGAGAAGGCACATTGGTCTTGCGGTGTTTTTTGTGGCGGCCATTTTGAGCGGCTGTAAGAGCCAAACTGACCAGGCTCAGGACGCCCTCAAGAAGGCAAATGAAACTGCCGCGCGGGTTCAGCAGCATGCTGCTGAACAAATGGATCAGGCTCAGAAGCTCATGGCGGATAGCGTTGAACAGGCCGAGGACGCGCTTGAGGACGGATTGGATTTAGCCGATGACGAGATGGAAAAAGCTCAGGATCAACTTGATGCTATGAAAAAGGCGGGCGGCCACTAGATGCCGAGTGATTGGTAGTCAAGCTGACTGAGGCGAATTATTTCATGCGCATCTGAGCGCCCATATACACCGCTCAGTTTAACTTTTCGTGGATTGGCTTCAGGAATATCTTTGTAGCTCAGGAAGTAATGCTTAAGGCGATCAAGAAGAGATGAGGGGCAGTCTTTAATATCCTTCCACTTCCCATAAATCGCGTCGTCATGCAGGACAGCAATAATTTTATCATCGGCTTCGTCCCGGTCGATGATGCGCAAGCCCCCGATAGGGGACGCTCGAAGCAAGATTCCTCCATGTGTAATGGGACGTTCGGACAGGACGCAAATATCAATAGGGTCCTTATCTCCTGCTAGTGCTGATTTCTTGCCGACGGATGTCGTAAGGCGCTTGGCGCTAAAGCGCCCAACCCGATTTCCGCAATACGTCTGAGGAATAAACCCGTACAGTGTGGGACACTGGCTTGAGTACAATTGCGGCCTATCAACCTTGAGGTGGCCACTTTCTTTATCTAGTTCATACTTCACCACATCCGTCGGCACCATTTCAATATAGCAGGTTACGATACGCGGACATTCTTCGCCCGGGCTCACACCGTGCCAAGGGTGTAAGGTAGCGGTATGGGGGGCGCCTGCCTTGTTCCGTTCTACTGCCATGAACGAGTTCCTATAATGTCTTTAGGTCGATAACAAAGCGGTAGCGCACATCGCTCTTGAGAACACGCTCGTAGGCGTTATTGACGTCCCTCATCGCAATAAGTTCGATATCGGAGGTGATAGAATGTGCGCCGCAGTAGTCCAGCATTTCTTGCGTTTCCTTAATCCCCCCAATCAGAGATCCTGCGACGGCGCGACGTTTGCCGATGATGGAAAATGTCTGCAAAGCCAGCGCATCCGGAGAAGCTCCCACCATGACAAGAGTTCCATCTCGCTTGAGCAAGTTCACCATGCGGCTCAAATCGTGGGGAGCCGAAACCGTATCAATAATGAGATCAAGACTGCCGTCAAGCTTTTGGAGAGCCGAATCATCCGAGGTTGGGCAAAAATGATGCGCGCCGAGACGCCTTGCGTCAGCCTGCTTCTTAGGCGAAGTGCTCAGAACGGCGACCTCAGCGCCGAAGGAAACGCCAAACTTAACCGCCATGTGCCCTAATCCTCCAAGCCCAATGACGCCAAGTCGCTGTCCTTTCGAGAGTCCCCAATGACGGAGTGGGGAATAGGTGGTAATGCCGGCGCATAGCAAAGGGGCCACACCCTTCAGATCTAAATTGGCAGGCACGCGAAGTGTAAAATCCTGATCGACAACCAAGAGGTTTGAGTAGCCGCCGTAGGTTGGGGTCTTACCATCCATCTCGGTGTCATTGTAGGTGAGAACGCGTTTCCCCTCGCAGTACTGTTCCAGGCCGTCACGACAACTTGCGCAGGTTCTACAAGAGTTCACCATGCAGCCAACGCCAACAATGTCTCCCGCCTTAAAGCGCGAAACACCAGAGCCTACTTCGCGCACTGCTCCGACGATTTCATGCCCAGGCACCATTGGAAAGATTGATCCTCCCCACTCATCGCGAGCCTGATGAATATCGGAGTGGCAAATACCGCAATATTGAACTTCCATCAGAACATCGCGCGGTCCTATCGGGCGCCGCTGAAATTCAAAAGGGGCGAGAGTTGATGTGGGAGTTTGGGCGGCGTAACCTTTAGCTGGTATCATAAAAGTATTCTCCTTGATGGCGACTCTGTAAGAAGCAGGCTAGCAGTGTTGATAGCCCAGTTTCAACCACAATTGGACAAGTTCTTTCTCTGTTATGGTCCTCACGGAATAGATCTGTTAGATTAAGCACAAAAGTCTTCAGGGGAGGTTTCATGATATTTAGAAATTTTGCGGCGATTGCAGTAGGCGTTTGCTTAGTGATGGCAGGTTGCTCGTCGGCAGGAGAACACCGTGCTGCCATACAAGACAATTCCGGTACTGCTCTTACCGTGGGCAATGTGCAGCGGGAGATTCGGGTAGGAATGCCCGGTTCGCGGGTGCTTGAGGTTTTGGGGTCCCCCAATATCGTCAGTTCTGACGAAGAGCGGCGTGAAGTTTGGGTATATGACAAGATTTCAACCGAGAAGGTGTATTCAACAGACTCGGGGGGTGTGTCTTCCTTAATTCTTGGCGGCGGATTGATCGGGGACGGTCTCCTTGGCGGCGCAGGCTCGGCCGGATATTCGAAATCAGCCGGGGCGGCCGCGACGACTCAGAAGACGCTGACGGTGATAATCAAATTTGATGCTCAAGGAAAAGTGCGAGATTTTGCTTATCATACTTCGCGCTTTTAGTGCCCGATGAATTTGATTATGCGTCGGGTACGTTGGCAACGCTTTGTTTTCCTCATGTGCGTGGCGATCATGGCATGGGGGTGCGCGGAGAGAATTCCTCCTGAAGTGTTGCAACTACGTCCTGAAAGTTTGGGGCTGAGGCGGTTGCAGACTCGCCGCTTTGATACCAGGAACGAAAAAGAGATTCTCCTTGCCTGTGCTGGCGTATTGCAAGATCTGGGGTTCAATTTAGATGAATCGGAGACTAGTGTTGGCCTGATTGTAGGGTCGAAAAATCGTGATGCGACTGATCATGGGCAGGTCATTGGATCGGTATTGATGGCGGCGCTCCTCGGGGCCGATGTCCCGTACGATTCAGAGCAAAAAATACGTGCGTCAATAGTCACTCGGCCGGTCGATAAGCAAATGAATGTGCGCATTACCTTTCAGCGTATGGTGTGGAACAATAAGCGCATCTTATGGAAAGTTGAGAGCCTGGAAGACGAAAAACTGTACCAAGAGTTTTTTGATAAGCTTTCTAAGGCGGTATTTCTTCAAGCGCAACAAATATAGAGGGGGTGTTTTCTATGAGAGCATGGCTCATGAAAATGGTGGCGATTGTTGTTCTCGGGCTTTCTGCTTGCGCTCCCCAGCAACCGCGCTTGCTTGACTCGGATACTTCTCAGGTTGCTCTTCGTCAAATTCAGAGCAGGGCATTTGATACGACCGATAACGCCAAAATGCTGCGTACGGTCATTGCCACCATGCAGGATCTTGGCTTTGTTATCGATAAGGCTGATGGCGATTTAGGCTCTGTCAGCGGCACCAAGCTGGACGGGTATCAAATGAGAATGACTGTCAGCGTGCGTTCACGCGGCAAGAAGCAGCTTCTGGTGCGGGCAAATGCGGAGTATAATATTACTCCTGTGCTTGATCCCAAGCCTTACCAGGACTTTTTTTCAGCTCTCGAAAAGGCAATTTTTTTGACTGCTCAGCAGGTGGATTGAGCAGCGCCAGAAAAGCTTTTTATTTATCTGGATTAAATTGGCGAAGTCCTGCTAAGGAAATGCGTCAAAGGGGTTTGACGCATTTCCCGAGTGACACTTTGGGGTTAATCAGCATCCTGTTCAGTGGCGGTAGCGGTTCCACATTGAACTTACAAAAGTGCTGCCCGTCTGTCCCTGCCTGGTCCATGAGGGCCAGCCGGTGCCACCATAGCGGGCAATATAGACGACATTGGCGGCGGAATCGTCCTCTGTCATCCAGCGATCGACGTAGTCGAAAAAGGCGTCATGATCCCAGTCTCCTTCCATGTGCATGAGATGCATCGCCAGCGCATACCCCACCCAGGCTCTGGATGTATTTGCCCTTCGATAGGCATCTGATTTCGACTGGTAAGCACTGTCACTATTCCAGTCAGTGACGCTCATATGCTCATGTTCGTACCGGTAAGTCAGAGCGCCCTCACGTAAGCGCCATAGCGAGGTGCTTCCCCCATTGCCAGCAAATAATCCAATCCAACCCTTCTGATATCGCGCAGGAAATCTCCCCGCTCCAGGCTGATCAAAAGCATTTCCATGGTCGTCCGTATAAAGCGGAGGAGGCCGCAGATTTGTTGTTTCATCATCATTATAGTAGTAGGTTTGCCCATCTTCTTGAAAACGATAATAGCTGCGCCCATTTTGGTCGGTAAATATCCTATTGACCTGCTTCATTCCGTTGTGGTGGAGCATCACCCCAGCAAAGATGATCGGCCATTTTCGTCCGCTGTATACTCCTCCGTCCGCGCTCCAGGACGCACCGTCGAGGTAGTTCCCATATAGATCAATACCTATTTGGAGGGCTCCAATAACAAGCGCCTTAAGCTCGTCGTCGCTATAATTAAGTGTAAGCTGAAGAGCCACTAGAGATTCCACGTTGGCCATCCATTCCCCATAAGCGGGAAGGTTATCAAGTGGGTGCGCAAATAGAGCTCCGCTGAAAAAATGTGAGATCCAAGGTCGGCTCACTTTGGCTATTGAATCTGAAATTGGGGGAATTCCATCAATGCCGCTACGAGAGAGTCGCGGAAGCAAACTCATATCTACCTGATCAAAAGAAAAACGCAGGTTGTCTTGGGCGCTCTCACTGACGCGGTTTGGTCTGACGTATGGCGGGCGAAAAGTCTGGGAAGGCTGGGGCTTGTCCACAACTGTTAGCACAGCTCCCGATTTAACGAAAGTCTTTCCCTGCTGCTCTGGTAAACTCTCGGTTGAGACCAGGGTATCTCCTGGCACCAGTTGGAGAGGCAAATGCGGGACCATATTTCCATCATAGGAGTTGGTGTTATAGATGGGCTTATTGCTAGCACCTGGTACTCTGGCATCGTAAGGTTGGGCGCGGCCCCAGCGGGGATTCCTATAAGAACCATTTCGACCGGTGTCATCCCAAAATTCGCCAGTCCAAGCGGAGACGACAGGCGCGGGATTGATGTGTACCACAGTTACCGGTCCAATAACCCAGTAATCTCCCG
>CAZPBV010000164.1:0-7732 GCA_964584675.1 uncultured Bdellovibrionales bacterium | reverse complement strand
CCACTCGGCTGGCAACCTCTGCTGAATGGTATGGAGCGGTTGGCAACTACAATGTCATCGAGCCTGAAAGCCGTGACTTTCTAAGGCCTATTGGAGCCTTTCCGGGAATGTTTGATAGTGCCGAGTTTTTGAGAGTGGTTGACTCTGGCGATGCTATCATGAATTTTGCGGTTGCCCTGGAGCAGGACTTGGCAACGCGCTGGAAAGGTTATGCCGCCTTTCGCAGTGATTTTGAGACTCGAAAGAAATATGAAGGAGATGGGCAGGCCCTCGGGTATTCGGATTGGGATATTTGGCACGCAACTCTCGGTGTTTCCTATGAACGGGAGCGCTCAACCTTTGCCCTTGGATTTGAGTACTCCTTTGGCGACAGTTCTGATCCTGCGGTATATCCAGGCGGGCAGAAAGTCGACAACAATTATGATGCCTATAACATCCTCTTTGGGTACACCTACCATTTTGGGGATGTCGCGTCATAGGGCAACTTTCGTACTTTTGCGCAAGTATTTCCGCCATTGCGGAAGCTTTGGCGGATCTTGGCTGGTGAAGAAGCGGTTTACAGTTTGACAGGCGGTATCGGACTTGACGCGGTTCGAATCACCAGGTCGCGATACCGCCCCTCCTGAATCTCCGCGGCCACCGGTCCGGCTAATGAGTCGTGATCCTCGCTTTGGAGAGCCATGTGCCACAATTGCTCTCCCCATTTTTCTCGAAAGGCGCGATGAAACTTTTCTTCTCTTTCGCGCTGCTGCTGAGCGGTCTCTGCGCCCGACCAGCTTGACTTGCCACCAAAATGGATAATGTAGGACCCGAGGGCGTACTTAATAGGAATGTCACTCAGAACGGCGCGTAAGCAATAGTCATAGTCCTCCGCGCCCCCTTTTCCGAAAGCCGGGTCGAAGCAACCAACTTTCTCAAGTACTGGAAGTGGAATTCTCACACAAAAAAATGGCAGCACCAGAACACGCAAATATCCATCAGCACGCTGACGGTGCATTTCCACAAGCTGAGGAAGTAGACTCATGTGAGGGACAAGGTCATTAAGATCCATCGACACCCGCGTATGCAGAGGGCCGAGCACATATTGAAATTCGCGATTGGAGAGCGGCGAAAGGATCGCATCAGCATCCCTCAGAATTGGATCGCTCCAACCAGGCGTAAGAACAATATCATTATTCATGAATATAAGGTCGCTGCGATGTTCCAATGCCAAGCGAACAAGAACATTGCCGTTTTCAGCGAAGCCTCGGGGGTTATCATTTTTAATGATCTGAACGGATCTTCCCAGGGGACCCGGATCAATCCTCGATTCGTCATTTTCGATTACAACAACCTTGTCCTCATTTCTAAGCGGGGTATGGGTGATGAGGCTTGCAAGCGCATGGGCAGTGTAATGAGCCGAAGGGGTAGTATGAATCAGTCCGAAAACACGGGGACGCATGCCCCTAGAATGCAGGATATCTGAAAATCGAGCACTCTTTTTTATTCCCGCCACCAACGGAACTGCCCCTTCGGGAAACCTTCTGACATATTCAATGGTCTCCGAAACATATTTCAAGTCCCGTGCAAGAGCTTCGCCAATTCCTCAAGAAAATCGATAAAGTGTGGGCCCGGGACTGCAACAGATGGGCCGGTCGCGATGACGACGCGACGTCCTTGAAGGCCGAATAGAGGAGTCTTCTCCCAGTCGGCTTCTATTTTTTGGGCCTCCTCAGCACTTACTTTTCTATCGGGAATGATTTCAAGAATGGTATCCGGTTGCAGCTTCAAAATTCCTTCCTGAGAAAGACTTGGCGCGCTCACACTGCCGCCGCTATAGACGTTGCTCGCGCCAGAAAGCCGAAGAAGATCGGAATAAAATCCATCGCTTCCCGACACCCATACATCCGAAACAGATCCCATTCGGGTGCCGCCCCCAATGACAACCAGGACCTTCCTTTCTGGAAGACCTTGAACATCAAGAACCACCCTCGCTATGCGGTCTTCAATCGACTGACGGAGAACATGAGCTTTACCAGAAATTCCACAAATGCGCCCAATGGTTGTAATGGAATCTAGAATACCGCTTACATGACGATGATCGAGAGTTTGAGTAGGGATACCCAATTGCTCCAGCGAGTGGCGTTGGTCACGATGTTCCACTAAAGACAAGACCATGGTCGGTTGCAAACCGACCAGCGCTTCCAGATTAAGGTCAAGCAATCCGCCGAGTCGAATAGCTTGAGGGGCATCTTCCGGAAGGGAGCAGTAGCGGGAAACGCCGACTAAACGATTGCTGAGACCGAGATCAGCAAGCAACTGTGTCGTACTTGGCGCCAACGATACAAGACGGGAACAATCGTAGGTGTTCTCAGCAACAACTATTGTGGGAGTGAGCATGCCCACCCAAACGGTCAAAACTATTCCAATGAGAACGGGTCGCATAACACGCTCTAGGAAAATTTAACTCGAACGCCCCCAAAGGCCGCTGTTCCATAGGTTCCATAACCTAAAACCTCTTCGTAGCGTTTGTCGAAAATGTTCTCAACTCGGGTAAAGAATTCGACCGCATGGGTCAGCTCATATGAGGCTGCAACAGAAAAGAGAGGATATCCTCCCAGGCGCGTGCGAGTTGCCGGAAAGGTTGAAAAATCATTGTCATCACGCTTCCCCGTGTAGGTAAGTTGAAATACGACGCGTGATTTTGTGGTAGGAAAGAAGCTGATGTCGTTCGTGACTTTGTGGCGCGCTCTCCGGAGGAGGGGGAGGTGCGTACTATTGTCTTCGGTGTCGGTATAAGTATAGCTTGCTCCCACGCTCACATAGTCACAGAGCTCGGATCGTAAAAAGGTCTCCAATCCTTTGGTGGTGGCATCTGCTATATTTTCGAAGAAAAAGGTGTCTGGATTAAATGTAATGAGGTGATCAAACTTGTTATAAAAGTATGTCACGCCTCCTTTAAGTCTATTTTGAACAATATTCTGTTCAATTCCCGCATCTACGCCGATACTTTTCTCGGCATCAAGCTCGGGGTTGCCATAACTAGAATACAGTTGAAACAAGCTTGGGGCTTTAAAGCCGCTTCCCACCGTGGCACTCAATTTGGTGCCGGTTTCCTTAAGGAGAAAAGCGGGAGCAATTCGCCAGGTTACCTCGGATCCGAATTCCGAATGATTATCAACCCGAATACCGGACGTTGCGAAAAGACGCTCGGAAAGCGCAAGACTGGCCTGGGCATAGTAGCCATTCGTCGTTGCCGAGCGGTTTGAAAAATTATCTTCAAAAGGACCGAAAACGCCATCCGACAAAAAATCTGAGCTCCCCGACTCTTCCTCATTTTCGAGACCCACTATCAGAGACAGGCTTTCCCATGGTTTGTAAACGTTCTGCATTTCCAACTTTCGTAACCACCCAACATATTCACTACGCAAAAATTCGTTCGAAATCTCATCTGGATCGTTATTGTCCTCATAATCATGGCGCGAGTAGGAAATGGAGTAGGTCTGAGAAAGAACTCTATCAACGAGATCCATGTCCACTTGGCCTCGCGTAAAGAACTGTTGATTGTCCACTTTTCGATTGAGATCGTCCTGGCCTATTCCCCCGCCATTGTCGAGCTCGGATACAGAATCGGTGTAGCGAATGAAGACCTGCGGCTTAAAATACGACGTAGGCTCGGCTCCAAAGCGGCCGGACCAAGCCGTGTTGCTGTAGCCGTCATGCTCACGGTTGCCATACGGGGCGCCGGCTGCTGAAATACCGTGAGAGTCCTCCCGAGAAAAACTGGATGAGTAATGATATACATCCTTTTCACCGCCAGAGATGCTAGCCTTCTCTGTATAGGTGTTGTAGGAGCCGGCCTCGGAAGATGCTTTGACGCTTGGTGGACCTTCGCCTTTCTTGGTAAAAATTTGAACCACTCCTCCCATCGCGTCCGAACCATACAAGGTGCTCTGCGGCCCTCTCAGAACCTCTATGCGCTCAATGTTGTCGGTCGGCAGGTCAACGAAGTTGAAGGCCCGGGTATTCGAGATTGGATTGTTCGCTTCGATCCCATCGATGAGGACGAGCGTGTGCTCCGAATTTGCCCCGCGAAGAAAGATAGCCGTGTTTCCTCCCCGGGGGCCGCTCCGCACGACATCGGTAGAAGGCACTGAGCGCAGTAATTCGGACACCGACTGCTCCTGCTTGGACTCTATTTCCTCCTCGCTGATCACGGTAATGCTGCTTGCAACCTGATTGATCGGGGTGTCAACTCGTGTGGCTGAAACCACTACTTGTACGTCTGAATCGCCTTTGTGCCCCTCGTCGGCCATAGGTTGGGATAGTGGAAAGATGAGCGCAAGTATAGAGATGAGTATACTAGTAGGTCGCATAATGAACACCGCCTTGAAAAGGAATAATGTTTGTCTTATCAGAAGCTTCAATCCACGAAAGCAACTGAAAATTGAACTTCCGCCCGACATAGGCCGGGTGGAGCCGCAAGTAGGTCTTCTGGCTTCCAGACTGTGCGCTAACCTTCCCAGCCTTTGATGCAAAGGTAGTGGTTGAAATCGCGCACCGCGTGGCGCCTCATGAGCAACTCAAAGCTTTTCACTTTTCCTTGCCAGCGAGTGCGCCTTCTAGTTACAGCGGCGGGACCGCGACGGATTTACACCGTCTTCCCTTGAACTTGCATGGGCTTGGATAGCAAAAAAAGGTGTATCGAGTCAACGAGTATTGCCAGGCTCGGGAAAATCGAGGGATTTCGGTTTGAATTAGCCTGGATATTTCATGACGGGCAGAGGTTCAGGCTCTAAGGCTGAGGGCAAGCTGAGCCGCGCGCTCGTAGCTGTTGTTGCATCCCTCAAACGCTGGGTGCGGATCACATGAGTTGAGGGCTCTCGCAACATCTTGAAGAGCGCTCCGAATGTGCTCGCGTCTATTCTCATCAAAAAGCAATTGTTCTGCCTCCTGTGCCAAGAACTGAGGAGACACATGCGCCTGAACAAGTTCGCTAACTGCATTACGCCGAATAAAATTGACAATAGAGTAACAGCTCGATCCAACAAATGAACGGACCATGAACTCGGTCAAAAGAGACGACTTAAAAAACATGCTGAAAGGAAGACCATAAAAGGCAGCCTGTAAATTGGAGGTTCCCGATTTGAGCAAGCCCGCATCCGCTACTCGCAGAATATCGAGGGAGCGGCCGGCAATCGGAAAAATTGGAAGATCGACACCGACAAGTTTCTCACGAACAGATGCTTCCACTGACGGGGCAATACCTAAGACTACTTGCACGCGAGGGTGTTGAGAGGTGAGTAGTTTCATTGCCCCGATCAATGGCTTCATGTGAGATAGTACTTCGTGTCGTCTGCTTCCTGGAAATATTGCCAATAGTGGGTGTTCTGAATTGAGGCCCCATTCGGCCAATGTTTTGAGGCGGAATGTTCGTTCAAGTTCGGTCGTATCTCTTTTTAGCGAGGTGCTGAAAGGGTGTCCGACGTATACTGCCCGAGCAAATCCATGTGACTCGAAGAACGGGCGTTCAAATGGAAAGATGGTAGCAGCCAAATCAACAACTTCCTGCATGATTTTCACGCGACCCGGGCGCCATGCCCACACCTTAGGGGTGATAAAATAGAAAATCTTGATACCAAGGGACTTGGCGTATCGGGCCAGTCGAAAGTTGAAGTCCGGATAATCGACGACAATGAGTACATCAGGTTTCCACTGGCGCAAGAATGTTTTCATGCGACCCATGGTGCTCAAGATCTTTCTTGCCTTTGGCAGGAGTTCTTGGAATCCCATAACAGAGCCGGTAGCCTCGGAGTCTACTAGGGTATGAGCGCCGGCCCCGCGCAGGTGGCGGCCGCCCATGCCTCGTACTTGGATGTCTGGGCAGGCACTACGAAGAGCTTGAACCAAGGCGGCGCCATGCTCATCCCCCGACAACTCCCCCACTGAGATCGCATATTTAACCGCTGCCATGGCGCATACGATACGCTAGAGATCGCAACAATACAAAGCTGGCTATCGCCAAGGATTATTGATTAGGATGAGAACATGAGAAAAGTCGCTCTCTTTGGAGGAACATTCGACCCCCCCCACCTTGGCCACATACTGACCATCACAGCCCTGCTGAACTCGGGTTTTGTTGACGAGGTGTGGGTCGTCCCCGTTGGGGACGATCGGGCGGACAAAGTTCCTTGTGTCTCGTCTCGGCATCGCCGGGCAATGGTGGATTTGGTTTTGCGTGACTGTTTTGCGGGGGAGGTGGTACGCTTGGAGCCTATTCAGCTTGATGGAAAATTGCCCGGATCCTTTACGGTGGATCTCCTTCGGGAATTGAGACGGCAAGTCCCTGATGCCGAATTTTCCTTTGTTATTGGGGCAGATAATGCGCTTAAAATAAAGGATTGGAAGGAGGGGGCGTGGCTATGGGAGTATGCTCAATTCGTCGTCATGCCTCGTCTTGGCGAGCCTGAGCCTCGCGGGCTTCCAGAAAATTTTCGGGTGCTGCCATTGAACTCTTGTGTTCATACCGATGCGTCAAGTTCTTGCGTAAGAGAGGTATTATCGACGGGTGGGCGGCTCAACGGGGTTCTTCCGCTCAGCCTCAGGGCTTATATTTGTGATAACGCACTGTACTAGACTCAAGGAATCACTCAGTAGGACGCTTCATTGAGCCTAGCCTGAATATTTTAGACAAGGAAAAAAAGTTAAAATACTTAATTCCGGGCGTTGACATCTTCATGGTTCCGTTGTTAATATCCGGAACCTCGCAATCAGTGGACATTCTCTGCTGAATTAGCTAATGAAATCCGGCAATTAGCCCCGCCAGAAGTAGGGGTTAGTTTCGAGGTAGGGCCCAAGTTCTTAGGAAGTAAGGGCTCTGCTAGCTGATGGTTGTTGCGAGAAGCTTGGTTTTTATTGCGACCCCTTGATTCTGATGTGTTTTGCTTCAAGAGGGTGCAGACATTCGATATATGGGTAGAAGCTATTGGCACTGTGTTGTTTGCGATTTTTGCTGATGTAAAAATGCACGTAGTTCGCATTTTTGTTGATGCAGGAAGCCGCATAACAACACAAATATAAAGTGGTGGTTCGATTTTTCGAGCCACCTCGTGACGAGCATAAGGAAATACTCAAGCTTGGCTTTGTTTTTGTTGGCAAATTTTGCTTCGGCAAGAATTTGTTTGATAAGCAAAGTATTAGGTCTAGTTAGAACTTATAAAAAATTTTCATTTTAATTTGAGAGTTTGATCCTGGCTCAGAATGAACGCTGGCGGCGTGCTTAAGACATGCAAGTCGTACGTGAAAGTCCGCAAGGATGAGTAAAGTGGCGCACGGGTGAGTAATACTTAGGTAACTTACCCTTCCGCTGGGGATAACCAGGCGAAAGCTTGGCTAATACCGAATATACCGGTGAGGACTGAGGTTCTTATCGGGAAAGCTGTAAGGCGCGGAAGGATAGGCTTAAGTCCGATTAGCTAGTTGGTGTGGGTAATGGCCCACCAAGGCTACGATCGGTAGCTGGTCTGAGAGGATGATCAGCCACACTGGTACTGGAACACGGACCAGACTCCTACGGGAGGCAGCAGTTAGGAATCTTGCGCAATGGGAGAAATCCTGACGCAGCAACGCCGCGTGAGGGATGACGGCCTTCGGGTTGTAAACCTCTTTTAGTAGGGAAAAACACAATGATGGTACCTGCAGAAAAAGCACCGGCTAACTCTGTGCCAGCAGCCGCGGTAATACAGAGGGTGCA
>CAZPBV010000163.1:0-7760 GCA_964584675.1 uncultured Bdellovibrionales bacterium | reverse complement strand
GCCGACAATAGTCCGGTGCGGATGGTCAAGATCCCAATCTTTGCCGGCAGTTTGCAAGGCCGTTCGAATCCGTATGGTAGCCCTGTCTCACGAGCTGATAGAGAAATATGCCGTCAACGGGCCGCGGTATACCAGCTACCCCACGGCGGTTGAATTTTGTCAGAATGTCGGCAGTTCGCAGTGGTGTGACCATTTGAGACATGGCCTCAGCGCGGATCCCGCAATCTCGCTTTACCTGCATGTCCCGTTTTGCCGATCTCTTTGCTACTTTTGCGCCTGCCATAAGGTCATTTCTGAAGAAGAGTCTGTTGTGGGTCCTTTTTTGGAGAGCGTTCAGCGCGAGGTGGCAGCCTATCGCTCCCTATTACCCCCCTCATGCGAGGTGAATCAAATACATTGGGGTGGTGGCTCTCCCAATTTTCTGACTGACACCCAGACCATCGATTTGTTTGACATCGTACGCAGCGCTTTCCGTGGTCTGGCGCCCCAGGCGGAGGTATCCTTCGAAGCTGATCCCCGCACCATGACTGTGGGACGCCTCGAGATACTCAAGAATCTTGGATTTAACCGCCTCAGTTTTGGTGTGCAAGATTTTAATGACCATGTTCAAGAAATTATCAATCGCTATCAGCCGTTTGAGATGGTGCGGGATCTTATGGAGGCGTCGCGTTCGTGCGGCTTTGGAAACATCAACGTCGATCTCATTTACGGGCTGCCGGGACAAAGCGAGTTGTCGTTTGCCGCTACGATAGAGCAAGTGCTTGCTCTCCGCCCCAACCGTGTGGCGCTTTATGGGTATGCTCACGTTCCTTGGCTCAAGAAGGTACAGAAAAAATTTGAGCGCGTCGGGCTTCCAAATTCTCGCGAGCGCATTACCCTGCTTTGCCGGGCAATCAACCTGTTCTCCCAAGCCGGCTATCGTTATATCGGCATGGACCATTTTGCTCTCCCTGAAGATGAGCTTGTTCAGGCACAGGAGCGCGGGGACCTGACAAGGAATTTTATGGGCTATTCGGTACAGCGTGCCGAGTGTCTTATCGGGATTGGTCCGAGCTCCATTTCTTCTTTGCCACGCTGCTATGCCCAAAATGTCAAAGAGCTTGAGTCTTATCAAAATCTGACGATGCGGCATGGATTGGCCATTGAGCGTGGCATTGAACGGTCACCCGAGGATCGCATGCGTGGAGCTATCATTCTCGATATCTTGTGCCACGCGCAAATTGACATTGCAGCAGTCGAACGCGAGTGGCGCATCGATTTTCATCAACATTTTCCTCATGCCGCAGCCCAGCTTCGACAATTCGAACAAGACGGACTCGTGACTGCAAAGGATACGGGCTATCGACTAACCGATTTGGGAAGATTTTTCATGCGTAATGTCGCCATGCTCTTCGATGAGTATCTGACCCGCCATAACGCCCGTCCTGCGCCGGTATTTTCACAGGCAGTGTAGGAGCAGAGCGCATGGAGTGGTCGCTATGCTTGCGCGCGCTCAGGGAGCGGGGCGTCCAAATAGTTTCCTTGACAAAGTAGTCACCGGTAGTTACCATTAGTCTATGAAGGCGGTCGGCATCAAGCTCCTCAAAAGTAAACTGAGCGAATATCTGCGGTTGGTGCGAACAGGGGAGACCATCTTGGTAATGGAGCGAGATGAAGTAGTCGCTGAGATGAGGCCGGCGCGCCGTCAAGGCCTCCATTCTTCCGATCTTGAGGAACGATTGTCTGAACTGGCAGAGCGCGGATTGGTGACCCTGCGCATCTGCGAACCTAAGAGCTGGGGGCAAAGACGAAAAAAAATAAGACGGCCGAGAGGCTTTGTGAGCGAATCCCTCCTGGATACTCTTCGGGAAGAGGCAAAGTGAGTTTTTTGTTTTTGGAGACTTCGGCGCTTTTGCGAGCGCTTTTCGACGAGGAGCAGGCGGGGGTTGTTCGACGCCGGGTTAATGGGGCTCAGAGAATATTTGCCTCTCGACTTCTCAAGTTGGAGGCCGAGCGAGCGGTGCTCCGCTTCGTGCTCGACTACCCGGATAACGCGGCGGACCAAGAAGAACTGGGGTCACGATTAGCCGAGTTGTGGCCTCGCGTAGATTTCTTTGAAGTCTCGGAGCACGTTTGTAATCGTGCCGGGGCTCTTTTTCCGAGAAGCCGTCTTCGGTCACTCGATGCTATTCATGTGGCGACTTACCTCTTGGCGCGGGAGGTAGTGGCAAACCTGGAGATGTTAACTTTCGACGAGCGAATACAAAAAGTGCTTGGGAAATAGGCTACTGTTGAACTGGACGCAACAATTCACCGCTCCCCCTTCAGCCGCCCTTCAAACCCACGAGGCGAGGGACGATAAAAGGTGACATCTCCAAGCTCGTCCGGCAAGTAGCGCCCACGAGAGACCACTCCCTCTTCATGATTATGCGGATACTGGTACCCCTTTCCGTAGTCGAGATCTTTCATGAGGGCAGTAGGAGCGTTTCGCAGGTGCAGCGGAACCGGGGCATGCGGAAATTGTCTGACTGCTTGTATGGCTTCTCCCATAGCCACATAGGACCGATTCGATTTGGGAGCGCTCGACAAGTAGGTGACGCAATGCGCTATCGGAATCTTGCCTTCGGGAAGACCAAGCCTATCAAAGGCCTCGGCTGTTGCCACGGCAAGCGGCAGGGCGCGCGGATCAGCGTTGCCGATATCCTCGCTGGCAAAAATCATCATGCGACGGATCACAAAGCGCGGGTCTTCGCCCCCCTCAATCATCCTAAAACAATAGTAAAGAGCGGCGTCAGGGTCCGAGCCTCGCATGCTCTTAATAAAGGCCGATACCAAGTTATAGTGCTCCTCGCCAGCCCGATCATAAACTGCATAGCCGGCTCCGCGCATGTAATCGCTCAGGCGATCCTTGGTTACGGGGGCTGACCTCTCGTGTCGTCCCAGCGTTGCCGAGAAGTCTTCAAGCATATTGAGCATTCGGCGGGCATCTCCGCTTGCGCTGTGGCATAGCAGGGTTCGTGCCTCGGTTCCCATCGAAATCTCCAAAGAGGTAAGGGCTCGCTCTAAAATTCGCTCCAAAGAATCTGATGACAGCGCGGAAAGCACTACTACTCGCAGGCGAGAAAGTAGCGCATTGGTAACATAGAACGAAGGATTCTCTGTGGTGGCGCCAATAAGTGAGAAAGTGCCATCTTCCACATGAGGTAGAAACGCGTCCTGTTGACCCTTATTGAGGCGATGAATCTCATCTACAAACAAAATGGTAGCCAAAGGCGATCGTGCCGCCTCGTTCGCTATTTCCCTAATTTCCTTTACCCCCACCATGACCCCGGAGCATTCGGCAAATCGAGCCTTATAGGTATGCCCGATGAGGCGAGCCAAGGTCGTTTTGCCCGACCCGGGAGGACCCCAGAGAAGCAACGAAGGCGGACGCCCCATCCCTTCCTTGAATTGCGAGATCAAGTTCTTATCCAGGGCTTCAAGGCCTTGAAATTCCTCCCACGAAAACGGACGAAGCTTTGCCGCAAGCGGCTGATTCCCGCGAATATTCTTTGATAGTCCGCGGGCGTCTTCCGGGAAAAGGGACATAGTGGATTTCATGAGAAGCACTATAGCAAGCGCGACTAAGATTGTCGCTCAGTGGCGCCATAACCTGAAAAAACAATGACCTTCCCGGTAGTCACGCAACCCCTTCGCGCGCCAGGCATTCAAGCACCAGGCAAATACTTGTAAAGCCCAATCTAAATTGCTCAATAGAGAAAGATTCATTCGGGGCATGAATATGATCTTCTTCCAGACCAAATCCGATCAAGAGAGGTTGCGCATGCGCGACTTGTGACAGCCTGGTTACGACCGGAATAGACCCGCCCTCCCACACAAATTGAGTTTGCCCGCCGCTCATATCGTCAAGAACTCTCTTTACCTTGGCAATCAGTTTCGTCTCGGTGCTCAAGGTAAGGGCGGCTCCGCCGATTCCCTTGTCAACAATACGAAGCTCCAATCCTCGCGGGGCGTTCTTCATAACGTGCGACACCAGGAGCGACAAGCAACGCTCGGGATCTTGCTTGGCAACGAGACGGGAAGTGATTTTGGCGCCAGCCCGGGCAGGGATTATGGTCTTGGTTCCCGGGCCGGAATAACCAGAGAAGATTCCGTTCACTTCTACGGTTGGCCTGAGGCCGCGACGTTCCACCACCGAATAAACCTGTTCACCGCCAAGCGGCTCGACACCGAGCATGCCCTTTATCTTTTCGACTGACGGCTCAACCCGTTTGGCGAGCCCAAGATCCCTGGGGCCAAGTTCCACTATATCGTCGTAGTAGCCGGGGATGGCGATGCTGCCATCAGCATGATGGAGAGAAGCCACAAGACGCGCCAATTCAGTTGCCGGGTTCTTTACCACCCCGCCTAGAGCGCCCGAGTGCAAGTCATGTGAAAGTCCGCCCAATTCGAACTCAAGGTAAATAAGACCTCGCAGGCCCATGGTAATCCATGGAACACCGGAAACAAATCCGCCCGTATCACAAACCAAGAGAACATCAGCCTGGAGTCGCTCCGCCCAATCCCCCATCTTTGACTGGAGACCTGCGCTTCCGGATTCCTCTTCCCCTTCAATGAGCAGAGACACCGGGCACTCAAGCAAACCCTGAGAAATCAAGGTCTCGATTGCCTTAAAAACATAAAAGCTTTGTCCCTTATTATCTTGAGCTCCACGGGCCCACATGCGCCCATCCCTTTCCACCGGCTCAAAAGGGGGGCTCGTCCAGGCCTCAAGGGGATCGATCGGCTGCACGTCGTAGTGCCCATAAAAAAGAATATGTGGCCCAGGTCTATTCCCAGCCCGATGCGCCCAGACCACAGGCTTGCCCGACGTTTGAAGCAACTCAGATGAAAACCCGATATTCTTTAAATGACCGCTAACCCATTGGGCGCACATGAGACACTGCTGGTGATAAGCAGGGTCGGTGCTAATGCTCGGGAAACGTAGAAACTCCTTCCACTCATCAAAAAATCGACCTCGAGATTGTTCGAACAGCTGAATCGCCGCCTCTTTAGAAAAAGCCATGCACGCTCCTCACTGGATAGTAAAAATCAACCGCAAAGCAGCCCATTGCGCTCTTATTAACTGAATTGTAAAAGCCTTATAAGAGTTTTTAGTTGAGATTGATATGAAGCGAAATATTTTTGTTTTAGCAATGCTCCTTTTAGGGTGCCTTTTCCTACCGGCATGTTCTTCCAAAAAGAGCGACTCTTTGGGAGATGGACAGGGGCTCTCTGAGAACGATTTAAATGCTCAGCGAGATGGTCGTTTTGGGGAGGGCGGCATTCCTACGGCAGAAGGCGAGGGCCTGTTTCGCGATATTCGGTTCGACTATGACTCATCCGTGGTTGATTCTCGTGGTCGAGCGGCAATTGAGGAAAATATTCGTACCCTTAAGCAATTCCCCGATTTGCACATTCAACTCGAAGGTCACTGCGATGAACGCGGCACGGCCGAGTATAATCTGGCTCTCGGAGCAGAACGTGCCCGGGCTGTTAAGAGTATTATGATTTCGCTCGGCATATCGGCCTCTCGTCTTGATACGGTCAGCTATGGCGAAGAAGTGCCTCTTGACCCGGGTCATGATGAACAGGCCTGGGCACAGAATAGGCGGGTGCATTTTTCTGGCTTCCGCGACCTGCCGAAACGATAATTCGGGCCAGATTTCAAGGCATCCTCTGTTCGTTGCTTGAAAAGCGAGCTGCCGCTATACTATGGGGCTTCTGAGCTCGCGTGAAGTATGAAAGGTAGCGGTACAAAACGGCTTATTGATTCTGTCAGTCTCCCCGAGGGCCTGCGCAATCTTTCTTGCCAGGATCTTAAGCGCGTTTGTGAGGAACTGCGTGAAGATCTTATTGAGTGTGTCTCAGAAAGCGGGGGGCATTTTGCTTCCAGCCTTGGAGCCACTGAAATTACCGTTGCGCTCCACCACCTCTTTGACACTCCACATGATAGGTTAGTGTGGGATGTCGGCCACCAAGGCTACATTCACAAAATGCTCACTGGGCGGCGTTCCCGTCTTCATTCAATTCGAAAGCGCGGCGGACTTTCGGGCTTCTTGAAACGCTCTGAAAGCGAATTTGATTGCTTTGGGGCAGGGCATGCTGGGACCAGCATTTCAGCCGCCGTCGGCATGGCCGTGGCTCTTGCCAAAACAGAGCCTCAAAGAAAAGTTGTTGCTGTGATAGGGGACGGCTCTATCACCGCCGGCATGGCATTTGAGGCTTTGAATCATGCCGGGGCTTTGGGTCTCAATAATCTCATTGTTGTGCTCAACGATAACGAAATGTCCATTTCTCCCAACGTGGGGGCCCTGAGCTGGCTGTTTTCTTCCACGGTGACTTCAAAGACTTCAACTATTCTTCGAGCGCGTTTTAAAAATCTGTACCAAAAGGGCTATGTACCCGAATTTATCTACAAGGCAGTTGATAGGGCAGAAGAAGTTACCCAGGGATTTTTTGCAAGCGCCTCTATGCTTTTTGAGTCTTTTGGATTCCGCTACATCGGTCCGGTTGATGGACATAACATTCCGGACCTTCTCACCGCCCTGACTCATGCCAAACATCAAGATGTTCCGGTCATTGTTCATGCCTGTACCGTTAAGGGCAAGGGGTATGAACCGGCTGAAGAGGACCCCGTCAAATGGCATGGCGTTACCCCCTTTAATAGGGAGAAGGGGCTATTCTTGCCGGCCGGCGCCAAAAGCGCTCCTTCGTACACTTCTGTTTTTGCGGATGCTCTTATAGAAATTGCCAACTGTGACAAACGTGTGGTTGCCATTACTGCCGCCATGGCAAGCGGCACGGGGCTTGATAGATTTCAGGCCGCCCACCCAGACAAGTTCTTCGACGTTGGAATTTGCGAGCAACACGCAGTTACCTTTGCGGCCGGCCTTGCGTGCGAGGGGCTAGTGCCTGTATGCGCCATCTATTCAACGTTCTTGCAACGGGCCTATGACCAGGTAGTGCATGATGTCTGTATTCAGAACTTGCCGGTGGTGTTTGCACTGGATAGAGGCGGTGTCGTGGGCAACGACGGCGAGACTCACCAAGGCGTCTTTGACATCAGTTACCTGCGCGCGTTGCCGAATATGGTGGTCATGTCCCCCAAAGACGAAGGAGAGCTGCGGAACATGCTGTTGACGGCGGTTCATCACGAAGGCCCCATAGCTCTTCGCTACCCACGCGGAAATGGGGTTGGCGTGTGCCTCGGTTCGCTTCAGGAAATTCAGATTGGAAAGGCTGAAATCATGGTACGAGGCCGTGACGTACTCCTCATCTGTTTTGGGCCGATGGTTCACCAGGCTTTGCTCGTGGCTGAAGCGCTGCGCTTAGAGCGGGGAATACAGTGCACAGTGATTAATGCAAGATTTGCCAAGCCGCTGGATGTCGATTTATTGAGCAACCTTATTCCTGCTCATCCGTTAGTCTGTACGGTAGAAGACCATGCCCTCATGGGGGGCTTCGGCGCGGCTGTATTAGAATTTATTAATGACCACGCTGTCGATCTTGCCAACCCCATGTTACGTTTTGGTGTGGGTGACAGTTTTGTTCCTGCAGCTTCACAGGACGAACAGCAGGCACTGCATGGTTATGACGGCGAAAGTATTTTTAAACTTATTAGCGAACATCCGCTTTTCGAATCACGGAAAAACTCTGCCCAGCTCGCGCACGCTGGTTAGCCCGAACTTCTCACCACTGAGTGAGAGGTTCGGGCGTGCGGCCAAGGATGGCCGCGCAAA
>CAZPBV010000162.1:6900-7762 GCA_964584675.1 uncultured Bdellovibrionales bacterium | reverse complement strand
TCTGGAGACCGGATATCGAATCCATATTCACGAAGCTTGAGAAACCCCTCTATCGCATCTTCGGCCCGAACACCCACCAGCAACGAGAGGGGAAGCTTTTCTCGGGTGACCACCGCTTGCATCTCCGCCAGAGAACCAATTTCTTGCACATGGACAGCGTGGGACAAGGAAACCATAGCTCCCACCGCATGCTGTAAATGGCTGGCATCGGGACTTGCCACAACGACGATGCCGGTTGGCTGAGAAAGCAGCTTGTTTAATTCACGATCGGCAGCATCTCCCGCGCCGAATACTGCCATAGCTCGAGCCAACGGCTGAGTCCGCATATTGGCAAGTTCAAGGCAGGACTGCTTGTTCAGTTGCTTGTACTTCTTAACCTCAAAACACACGATCTCCTCGGCGACTCTCACCGCGCAAGCGAACTCAAGCGAATCTGAGTGCGCGAACTTCCGCGCCGGATTCTCAGCCTGCATTGAAATAACGCGTTCAAAATGCACTCCGGCGGCTCCGTTCTCCAGCAGTTCCGCCAGCACCGAGGAACGTTCCAATAGCCATGTGCCAAGCAGATCGAACCAATCCGCTTTCAGTTTCTGTTGATGAAATTCCTTGTGATCCTTCTTCAGCGCGGCTTGCAGCGAATCATCTACAAACCGGAAGATGGCAGAATCTGCGCCAAGTTCACGAGCTTCGGTAAGAAGCCGCCCCAAAAAGCGTTGCAGGTGTAGTTCCTGTTCCAGCCGGGCTTCAATGGTTGTGTCTTTCGTCATTGCAGAGAAGAGATTACGGCATTGAAGCCGACCTTTCAATTGGGACTCTCGGCCTTGAAATCACTATAGGTTTTGACGCATTGCGCTCCACGTAA
>CAZPBV010000162.1:3261-6890 GCA_964584675.1 uncultured Bdellovibrionales bacterium | reverse complement strand
CAGCAACACTCCAAGCCTGAAAGGGACACCCCCGCGCCTGATGGGGCGATTGGGCATCGAATATTTCAGCAATTGAGCCCACTCCATAGTTCATGAGAGCCTCGCGTACCGCCGCCAAAACCCGTCCCGCTTGGTCTCGTCCTTCTTGGCCACGATAGCGAAGCAGAGCCGTCAGATAGGGCCCCAACAGCCACGCCCAGACAGTTCCCTGGTGGTAAGCGGTGTCCCTCAACCATGAATCTCCGCGATAATGCGCCCGATAAGCAGGGTGTTGCGAATCGAGCGAACGCAAACCGAAGGGAGTTACGAGCTCACCCTCTACCACGTCCAGCACTGACTCAGCCTGTGCATCACTGGCTAAGGCGAATGGCAAGCTGAGGGCCAGTATCTGGTTTGGCCGAAGGCTCAGATCTTGCTCAAGAACAAATTCTCCTAAGTCATTCGCAAAGACAGTCAGGCAATCTGCAAAATATCCCCGCCGACTATTCCAAAATAACTCGTCAAAAGAGCGTTGCGTGGCAAGAGCACGTTCATGCAGTTCCCGCTCAAGCATGGGCTGGCCAAAGCGGCCGCAGAAATAGGCCGCTATCATGCGAGCATTAAACCACAGCGCATTAATTTCGACCGCCTTTCCAAAACGCGGTGTAACGGCGTAATCCCCTACTTTGGCATCCATCCACGTAAGTTGCGTTGCTTGATCTCCCGCTAAGAGCAACCCGTCATCGTCCTCGTGAATACCAAAGCGCGTCCCCCGCACATGCCACCCTAGGATATCCAAAAGAATGGGAAACACTTCGGTCCGCACAAATTCCTCGTCTCCGCTCCGGATGGCGTACTCATAGGCAGCGACAAATAACCATAGCGTTGCATCGGCGGTGTTGTACTCGGGCTCAGTTTCGCCATCAGGAAAGCGATTCGGAATCATTCCCTGGCTTGCGGCCCGGCAGAACGATTGCAAGATTGCCTTGGCATCTTCAAAACGCCCCGTGCAGAGGCATAGTCCCGGAAGGGCAATCATGGTGTCGCGGCCCCAATCGGTAAACCATGGATAACCGGCGATAACTGTTCTTCGTGAGCCCGCGCCGCCGACGATAAACTGATCCGCCGCCAGCGCCAGGGTCTCGGTCACATCATCACGAAACGGCAGAGTCGATAGCAGCTTTTGACGGCGCGCTTGCTCCTGCCTGACCAGATCGAGAGGTTCACGGCCCTCTACCTCTTGTGTAGAAACCAACATTCCGACGACATCCCCCTGTTTGAGGCAAACGGAAAAATGTCCCGGGCAGAACAGATCTTCACAACAGTCAAATCCGCGCTCCAGCTCGTGCAAATATTCAAAACGATTGAACCACCCGGGATGCCAGAAAAATTGAGGGCTGAGCGAAGGGGTTGTTCCGCCAAAGGAAAAGCGAATCGCGGGAATCCCCTGGTAAGGCCAAGACTCCCACCACCCGCTGCGCGGGTGCATAAAGGGCGATATTAAATTATTGGCCGCCGAAAGGGCATGGTACTGGCGGCCGGCAAGGAAGGGTTTCAGCTCCAAACGAAACTCATTCGTGGCGCTCAATACCTCATATAGCACCACCACCGAATTTTCGCCATAAAGGCACGCGACTGATTTCTTTAGGCGTACGCCGCCACCCTCATATTCAAAAACCGGAAAGATGCCGCGTTCAAATGATAGCAAATACTCAAAGCCGCGCGGGTTGACGGCTCCGGGAAACTGATTACATCCTAACTCAAAGGTCCCCCTATCAGAGCAAATAGCCTCATCAACTTTGGAGACCAGCACCATGCGCTCGGTCGGCGGTCGAACCGCCGCCACCAGCAGTCCATGATAACGACGTGTATTGACGCCACAGAGACTGCTCGATGCCCAACCACCGATACCATTTGCTTCAAGCCATTCACGGGAGGAAGAGAATTGGAAGTCCCTTAATTGTTCCTGGCTATATTGGAGCTTTAGCATACACAGTCTACATAGATACGGCAGAATTTCCTGAAAGGCCGAGCAAGCACGGGCAGCAAGTCCTCTTGCCATTTCGCCGCGCCTGCCGCCGGTGAATGCAAGGTGCTGAGATATGCCCGAGTATGTTAATGTACTGTTCGGGGAACCTTCGGACATTTTTAATGTCCTTCGGTATACTCGCCGCCAACGAATTTGCCTGGTTCAGATGACCTTTGCAGGGCCAAGTAGAATCCATGGCAATAGCCTCATCGGCCCTTGCTGCTTGTGCGGCGAGTATTTGTCGCCCCTCCGGGGATATACTTGCAGCCAATCAAAATACGGGCATTTGATTGGCTGCGATTATGATAGGCGATCATGGCTAAAAGGGGAACGATTATCACCCTCCTCGGGCTTGTTGTCGGCATAACTGCCGGTTTAGGGGTCGTTTCTCTGAAACGCTATATCGGCTCGACCCTGATGGGCGTGCTGGAAGATGAACTGAAGGAGTCCTGCCCCTGTACCCTCGCCTACGATCGCATTCACGTCTCCCTTTTGCGGCTTCGAGCGGTTGGGACCAATGTGCGCATCCTCGAACATGGCATTGAAAAGCTGAGTTTTCCAAAAATCGAGGCAGATTTTAGCCTTCGTAAAATTAGCGAAAAGCAGGTTCAGCTGACCGAGCTTCGTCTGCTGTCGGGACACGCCGAGGGAGTTGGCCCCGATAGCGCGACCTTTCGCTTCGTTGATCATCTTGCCGCTCCTTTACCCCCCGAGCGTGATCGCCCGGGACGCTGGAAAATTAAATTGCAGCGACTCGCGGTGATCGATTCTTCCTTTAGCGAGATTCTTGGTACAGCCCGGGCGGAAGGGACGTCCGTCGGTTTGACACTGGTGAGGGACGCGACCAACAATTTTGACTTGTCGGCTTCAAGTGAAAAAATCTCGATTGCTCCATCGACAGGAAAGCCTGTGGACATCGGTGCGCTCGCCACTGATCTCTATCTGCACGATGATTATATTCAGATAAAAAAACTTTCCATTGAACAACCGCATGCGCATCTTGGGGCCACATTACGGGCCTCTCTCAAAGAAGGAAACTCTCTTACCGGCGAAATGAGCCTGCTCGCCGACCCGGGCGCCGCCAACTTCTTCTCCCCGCTCGGCGGTGTGATAAGCAGCGAGTCCGCCATTTCCGGCACTCTATCCGCCCCAGCCCTGACAGGAATATTCAGGAAGCCTGAGAACTCTCCTCTCGCTCTCCATATTGGAATAGCGCGACTATTCCTATCGATGAACTTCTTGGTCATGTTCAATTTTTGAGCACTCCATCGGGGCCGACGCTGCAGGTGTCGCCTTTTGAGCTCGCGGCGGTCGGACTCACTATTCGCGCCGGAACTCCTTTCTCCGTTCGCAGCAATGCCCTGTCAGGTGTTTTGAATATAAGCGGTGAAAAACTTGCTATCGGGAATTGGGAACTTCACGAACCATCTTCAACAATCGAGTTCAGCGGCTCGCCGGGAGACCCCAAAGTTATCATGCGCGCTTCTAGCCCCGATATGCTTTATTCGCAAACACCCCTCGGTGCCGTCGCATTCAGCGCAGATTACGCCCATCACATGACAGCTTTGACGGCCTCCCTGACCTCCTCGGGAGGCGCCTTGGAAGCCCAAGGAACTTTGCG
>CAZPBV010000162.1:0-3251 GCA_964584675.1 uncultured Bdellovibrionales bacterium | reverse complement strand
AGCAGGACAGCCATTCGGTCATGATTGATTCCATGGCCCTCACTGCCCATAACATTCCGCTCTTTGGTGCCTATGAACTTTCGGGCCAAGGCTCCCTCTCAGGATCGCTGACCCCTGAGGGCCTCAGCGGCAATTTTCACTATACCATTGATTCGCCCACCCGAGCCCCCCCTTTGAACGGCACCGCCCAGCTGGCGAACGGGGCCGTTACCATCAATATGAAGGATTCGGCAAAATCGGTAGAAGCCAACGCCACTCTCAATAGTACCGGCGCTTCGAAGGGAACGATCACGATAGCGGCAACCGATTTTAGATATGTCGATCTGATTCCGTCGCCGAACCGCGAGGAGGAAAGATGCGGGACTGTTTCCGCCGTCCTCACCTATAATTTTTCTATCGAACAAATCGAAAGGGGCTCGGGAACGCTGGCACTTAGTCAATTCGGCCTAGGCTGCGGCTCAAATGCGTTGACGCTCAAAAATCCCCAAAAACTGGTGATCGCCGATGGCATTCTCGCCTTCCCCGGACTGACTTTCCAAGTTCGCAACACGGGAATTACGCTCAGCGGCACCGTTTCTTCCCATGCAGGGCTGAATCTTCTGGCGTCGGGAGAGGCAAGCCTCCAGTCTCTTGGCACACTCGTTCCGGCCCTCGATGAACTCAACGGGCAGTTGGCGCTGAATGTATCACTCCGCGGCGCAATAGACGATCCGCGCTTTGAAGGTGCGGCGCAACTCAATCACGGTGTCATTGAACTGGCAGCTAGTGATATCAGCGTTCGGGACATGCAAGGCCGATTTACGCTCAATGGGAAAAAGATAGATGTTGCTTCGCTGTCGGGAATTTTTAATAACGGCGAGTTTCACATAACCGGGCAAATCGATCCTTTCTCTTTGCAGGAATCAAGGCTTGAGTTTAGCGGAAAAGGCATCCTGTTCTCCCCATCTCCGCATGTCTCTGCCGAAATCTCCTCCCGTCTTGCGCTCAGCAACTTGGGTCAAGTAAAGCCGGCGCTGAGCGGCACCATCGACATTGATTATGCCGAATTTGAGCGCAGTATTTCAATTTCAGACATTGTCCGAGAAATCTCCCGCTCGCTTCTATCGGGATCCACCGCATCGCGCCAGTTGCCGTCGACCTCGTTGCCGCCGATTGACCTTGATGTCGAAGTGCAGGCGCCCAACAGTCTTTTTATTGTGACAAATTGGGCTGAGGCTGAACTCATGACCAAACTTCGTATTCAGGGCACCCTGAATGAGCCCCAGCTTCGAGGACTGGTTGAAGCCCGTTCCGGATGGTTTGGACTACGCGAGCGCAAATTTGAAATGACCAGCGGAACCCTAAAATTCCTGGCCGGCTACCAGGAACCGCGGCTCGATATTTTGGGAGAATCCAGCGTGCGCACACGGGAGGGGGAAACCGCAGTGGTATTTGCGGAAATTTCCGGCCCGGTCTCGCGGCCGAAGCTTTCTCTCTCGTCCGACCGAGGATTGACCGAAACTGAAATTGTGCCCCTCATTACCTCCACCGGGTCCCTCACATCCGAGGCACACGTCGGCACCATCTCCCAGAGCGTGCAGCTCGATTTCCTGCCTTTTCTTAATGACAACTCGGCTTTTGGGGTGGTGCAATTCCTCAAATACCTCTCGCGTATCGACAACATCTCGCTCGAGCCGACCTACAATCCGCAACGCGGCACCGTCGACCCCACTATTTCTGCTCATAAGCGCCTCTTGGACAAGCTCTATCTCATAGGGGAAGGATCCTTTGGAGCAACGAGCACTGACTCGCGGGTTCGATTGCTCTACGAATTATTTCCGTACCTTAAGCTGGTGGCGTATGCCAACGCCGCATCGGCCAGCACCGAGTCTGCGGTCGGAACGGATATCGCGTATGAAATACTTTCTGACAAGGTTATCGCCTTGGACATCACCATCAAGGGAAATTCCTCAGTCAGCGAGACGGATATTCTTACCGGCATCCGCTTGTCGTCTTCAAGCCGGGTGCTAGAATCTGATTTGCCCCAAATCAAAAATCGCGTCGAGTCATTCTACCGGTCGCTTGGTTACTGGGAAGTATCAGCCGCCATCGAGTGTCGAGAGTTGCAGGTGGTACCGGAAAGACATTGCCATGCGGTTACCATGCGCATCACCGAGGGCGCTCAGGCGGTCATTCAGGACTACGAAATTCAAGGCGACACCTTCCCATCCGAAATACCCCTGGTGAACATCTTGCCCCAGCCGGGCGAGCAGACAGCGACCGACGAGGTCTTGAAGTCGTTAATTTTTGGGGTTACGGCGCGGCTGCGCAACGAAGGCTATATCGGGGCGCGCCTTGACGGTGCCTACCGCGTTTCAACGACCGGCGGGGCTACCGTCGTGCTCAAACTTTCTCTTGGCCATCCATATACCTTCATTTTTGAAGGCAATACTGTTTTTCAACCGGCAGATTTTCTTAAGTCTATTTCGCTCTTTGAGCGCAAGCAGCCCTTCGGCAGTAACACCATTAATATTCTCTTAGAGAACATGAAGCGTCTGTATGCGGGAAAAGGGCATGCCTTTGCCCGCATCAGCGCTGATCGCACTCAAGATGAGGACAGCGGGCGCATTACCTACACGGTGCATGTCGACGAAGGCGGCGCCTATCGTGTTAAAGGCGTTGAAGCGACCGGCAATAACTCAATAACCCTTGAAGCCCTGAAGGAACGGGTAAAGTCCCGCTCGCCCTCAGATTTTGAAGTAATCTTCAAAAGCAAGTACGCCGTCAACGAGGACCTCGACTATGGGGCCAGTGTTCTGCGAAATATTTTTATCGACGAAGGTTTTCCAGATGCGGCCGTCACGCACGCCATAAGCAGCGACCCTGATAATCACACCATCACCATCCAATATATTGTTTCAGAAGGACCGGCGGAACGGGCTGAGTGGCTTGAGGTTCTTGGTTTTCCTACCAATCTCAAGATTCCGCATGCGCCTCAAGCTCCCTATTCGGTGAAAGAAGCCAACTCGTACATTGATACCCTTCTTGAGACGCTGCGGTCGGAAGGATATTTTTCGCCGGCGGTTTCTTCTCGCCTTGAACCGGCGACGGGACAATTGAAGGTGCTCTTAGAACCCGGCATGCGGACTTTTGTGCGCGAGGTGGTGATAGAGGGCAATGAGCACATTAGCTCGGACATTATTATGAAGGAGCTCACCGCCAAGCCCGGAGATCCTTGGCGAGCGTCGGCGTTGGTAGCGAGCCGCAACAAT
>CAZPBV010000161.1:0-7813 GCA_964584675.1 uncultured Bdellovibrionales bacterium | reverse complement strand
TGTAGCGATTCTCGGCGGGGACCCAAACGTCCTTCATTGTGTAGTGCGCAAACCACATGCGGTCGCGGTGCATTTCCCCCGACAGACCAAAGGCATTGCTTAATCCAATAAGGAAGGGGTTGAGGGTCACGGGTGTTGGGGTATACGTGCGAACCGGTGTTGGGGTCTCGGTTGGCGTATTTTGAGGAGTGCTCGTAAACGTGCTCGTGGCCGTGGGCGTCAAGGTGACTGTCGGCGTAAAGGTAGCCGTCGGGGGGCTTGTCGGGGTGAAGGTAGGTGTCATAGTGGGCGTATGAGTGCGAGTCGGCGTGTGGGTTACCGTTGGAGTTGCAGTGCTGGTTGCAGTGGCCGTCGGCGTGGCTGTCTTTGTCGGAGTCGCGGTCTGAGTCGGGGTGTTGGTAATAGTCGGGGTGCTCGTTACCGTTGGCGTGCGCGTGGCAGTAAATGTTGGGGTAATAGTAGGAGTTGGAGTAATGGTCGGTGTTGGTGTGGGCGTCGGCGTGGGTGCCAGAGCGATAAAATCGAGCAGCATGTCGTTTTTTCGTGCTTTGCCGGTGCGTTCGGCGGGACTAAAGACAAAAATGCCGCTCTCGGGTCGGAGGGTGTAGTTAAGGTTTTCGAGAGCAGCAAAGTAGTAGCGCCCGTCAGAGTCAGTGGTAGTATCGCGCGTATCTCCATTTGAAAGGTTAAGGGTCACGCGGGCTCCGTTGAGGACTTCGTTCTGATATCCTCTCACGGTTCCGGAGAGCAGGAAGCTTGGTAGTTCGGTGATCCTAAAGTTGACGTTGTTGCGTGGACAGACGTTACGAGGAAAGGACCAAGCCGCCGGGTCAAATACATGGCTCTGATAGGACGCTAGAACCCACAAATCAGTATGGACCGGTACGACAAACGAGTACTCCCCTATTCCGTTGGTAACGGCTACGAGCTCAAGGTCATTATATATTTCAACGTTGGGAACGCGCGCGCCATTTGAGTCAAATACAACACCGCTAACCTCGTAGGCTGACTGAGCCGGGCATCGCTCTTCGTCAGGCATCCAGCCCTGTGATTGTATCGGCGCTACAGCAAGAAAATTAGTGCCCGGGTAACTTTTCAAAATGGACGCGAACCCAAGACGGGCCGGGTCAAAGGCATAATTGCTGTAGGTCACCCGCAGTGAAGCCGTATTGCCCTCTGGAAGCACGAGCGAGTATCCGCCCTGCCCGTTTGTTTGACCGATTTCGCTATCATTGTTGAAAATTCTCGCGCTCTGTAACGGAAGTCCATCGAGACCGTAGACGGTGCCGCTGATGGTGTGCATGGTGGGGCCCTGGTTGCCTTGGTGAGCTTGAAAATTGAGCACCTCAAGGGTAGATGAAGGGCATATCTCAAAAGGAGTAGCGCTGGCGTGGGAAAACGTGTGCCCACTGAGGGATGGGCTCAAGGATAAAGAGTCATTGAGGTGAGAGCTATCCCCATTGGAGCACGCTGCGCTGGTAATGCCGCCAAAATATGCAACGCCGGCGCTGTCCGTGGTTCGAGTAATTGCTTGACCGCAGGTGGTAGGAAGCGTTGATATGGACACTCCCGGCATCGGATTTGAGCTTTCGTCGGCAACTACGGCGCGAACCGCAGCGCCATCGTTTCCTACCTTTTGCAGTCCGCGGAATACGCACTTGTTGCCGGGGCAGGTTCCAGGTCCCACTTCCATTGTCGCCGGATGGAACTGGTATCCGGGAAGAACCGGCGCTACGGTGGTGGTAGCCCCTTGCGGTATGCCAAAATCCGACGGTTTAAAGACGAGCACGCCGTTAGTGCCGGGCGTGCGCGAGACGGCTGTGCGATTGTCGAATCCGTTATTGCCCCAAAAGACCGGACGCATGCCCTGGTTGAGGTGGTTAAGAACAATCAACTCATAGCTCACCGGATTGTTGGGGGTCGTGCTGACGGGTTGGCAGCTTGCCTGAAATGAACTCAATACATTGCCCGAAGCTGTACATGCCGAGAACTTGAAACTGCTTGCTGAGTGGGAAAAGGTGCAATACTGATCCTGCGGGTTGTAGGCAACCACGGCGTAGCTATTGTTGTCAGGATTTGTATCAGTGTCACTACAGCCAGTCGAGTGCTTTGGCACGGTGAACTGCACATAACCGTCGGCGTCGGTTGTTTTTGGACAGGATACATTGGCCGCTCCGACTTGTACCGGAATGCCGGGAATACCGGTGCTTCCGCTTGCCACCCGCCACTGAATAAGCGCTGTGGGGGTCCCGTCGCTGTATGCAGTGACGGCGCATATTCCTCCGGGGCAGCTCACTTGCGAGGGAGTGATTTCAGGAGGTTCGTAGCGATAGCTGGCTCCGGTCTTGGTGAAAGCTAGGTTAGGCACCAAGCCGCCCAATTCTCCTATGTCGAGGGTATAGAGGCCCCGCGTGTCAGTTAACCTACCGGGGAGATTATTGAAGCCGTTGTTACCAAGGAGCTGAACGGCCTCTACCGGTTGTCCGCCGGGCGTTTTTATCTCAATAGTGTATATCTGCGCGTGCCCAAATGATGCTAAGGCGAGGGTAAACAAGCACAACGAACTCAAAGGCTTGAGTATGCCCAGGGAGTGCGTAGCATTTTGGACTTGGTAAAGTAACCCTTTCATAACGAATCTGATGCCGGGAACTGAGTCTCGCGGCACAGCAGAGTCATCGAGCATGGCGGGGGTGTTGCTGAGCGATTAGGGCTAATTTATTGTTGAGATGTTGAAAATGGCTATTTGACCTAGAGGCTTGCTACGAAACATTCGTAGTTTGGTTGCTCAGTGTAAGATATCTTCGGCTCGAATGATTCGAGTGTGCACCACTTCGCCCTTTCCCGAATCGGGACTCTCGCCCTGCTGTGACTTAAGGGTATCTCCGTCCAGCAAGGTTCTGCATATGGCACCAAGTTCCTTTAGGGTGACGGGCTTACTCAGGCAGCGGTCCACCCCAATCTTGAGATACTTTTCAATGTCAAAAACAAATGCGCGGCTGCTGAGGAGTACTATGGGGAGCCTACTGGACTCAGCCCGTTCTCTAATCTCCCGAATAAAGACCTCCTCATTATTATCGAGAACGTTATTGTCAATGATCGCAAGCTGAATATCTCCTTGCCGCAGAGTATCAAGCACATCAACTCGATTGCTATGGGCAATGACTCGGTATCCAAGATGCGCCAAATACCGAACAAGCATGTCTCTTTCTCCGGGATCGCGCTCGACCAATAGGATGAGCTCGCCGTTTCCGCGCGCGACCGGCGCTTCCTCCTTGGTTCCTCTTGAAGCGGTCGGACTGTACTCGACCGAGGGGAAGGTAAGCCAGAAATGGGAGCCTTTATCGGGCTGCGATGCGAAGTCAATGCTTCCACTGTTCACCTCGGCAAGACGTTTGGTAAGGGACATGCCGAGCCCCGTGCCAAGCTGATTGACGGAGTATGAATTGTCGATTCGCTCAAAAGGGCTAAACACTTTCTTGCGGTCGCTCGGATCAATGCCTACCCCGTTATCCTTGACACTGATTTTAACCTTTTTTCCGGGGATTCGCTCGGCCCAAAGTTCAATGGTGCCCTTTTCGGGTGTATATTTTATGGCATTGGTGAGCATGTTGATGAGCATTTGGCGCATATGACGCCTATCAGCCGAAATAGTGAGAGCTTCATCGCTCCCCCGAACGGTGATGGTGTGAGATTTCGCATCGGCCTGGCCGCGCACAACGGCCGCAAGATCGCGCAACATTTCTACGACCAGAATTTCTTCCTTGTTCGGAAGCATTTTTCCCGATTCAACTTTCGCGTAATCGAGAACGTCGTTAATGAGCTCAAGAAGATGCGAGCCATTGGATTTAACCATGGAGAGGGTCTCTAGCTGGTCGGCATTGACGGGACCGCACAGTCCGTCAAGTACAAGTTCTACAGCGTTCAGCATGATGCCCAGCGGTCCGCGAATCTCGTGGCTAAGATTGGCCAAAAAGCCGGTCTTCGCCTTAATGGTTTCTTCCGAAGAGCGGCGCATCCGCATCAGCTCCTCTGTGTATTGCGCATTGATAATCGCAAGGCTCCCCTGCAGCGCAAGGAGCCGAATGATTTCCCGGTCGCCGACCGTGGGGATGGAGCCTCGCTTAAGACCAACGCGAAGACTTCCCAATATTGAGCCCCCAAAGGCAAGCGGGTGCATAAGAACATCGGGGCTGGCTTCGTCGGCAGAGTCGCCTCCCTCGAGCGCTCCCGAGAGCATTGCCTGAGAGCTTTTGCGAAAAGGTTTTCCGAGGACGAAAGAGGAGTGATAGAGGCCGAGCTCTTTGTCAAAGAGCGCGAGCTCCGCTGACTCGGCATTGAGTAGGCGAAATGCGTGGCCGACAATGCGCTCGAGTGTGCGTGATAGTTCTTCTTTGCTCGATATGCGACGTTCCAAGAGGTTTGTTAATAGAGCGCCGTTCCTGCGTTCAAATTCGTTGACAATGGCATGTGCGAGGGATTCAAAGGATCGAAAGCGATACCCAAGGCCGAAGTCGACCGCAAGTCGAGCGAGCGAGCGCCGAAGCTCGTTCCTAAGCATAAAGAGAGTGCTCACGAGGGCCCAGCCAAGAAGGTTTACTCCGGCTACCACATAGAACATTTCCTCGCTTAGACCGGCCAGCAGGAACGCGACCAAAGGCGCTATGCCGGCGGAGATGCCCACCATGAGAAGGAGAAAATGAGGTAAACGCTTCACGCTCTTTATGTCGGCAATACGGGAATTAAACTTTTGACGTTTCGCATGCTTGCGAGGCCCCGATGGAGTGCCCTGTAAGGCATCAATTTAACCGGATTTTTCTATGCCTGCCCTGACTGTGGGTTCTGTGGTAAAATGCATTTGTGTCAACCAAGCGTCAAATCACCTTCTCTGTTCATTCCTTTGGGGAAGATTTGACTGGTGAAGTCATTCGTGAGTGGCAGGACGCCGGCATCATAGCGATATGGAGGGCTACCCGAGAGCTTAGTGAGGTGTCGTTGGCCCTACGGGGATCAGCACCCGGAGAAGCCCTTCGAAAGGACGTATTTTTGAAACTGATTGTGCCGTGGGAGGATGCGGGCGCGGACAAGGGCCGTGACGCATGAACGAGGTAGGTTATAGTAGGAAATACCAGTTGACTAAGACTTAGTGACGGATTAGTTTAATTTCAGTTCATTCTAGTTCTTCATACGAGCAGATATTTTGTGGGATGTCCTGTCCTTATTGTTGCTCCAGGAGAGGCTTTTCTGGGGCCAGAGTAAGGCAGGGGATCAATAATTCAGTTAGGTTTAGCTCCGATGGTGGAGTTCAGGAAGGCTTGTCTTTTTGAGCTCCACCATCAGAGAAGATGTTCTCTCGACAAAAAGTTTGTTGAGCGCTTCCGTGGTGGAGAGACACCTCCGTTCATAGGAGACATGTCATGGTTCCGAATCAGCCCCGGTTCATCGTGACGACGAGCGCTGGCCCGCCTGTGACAACACCGCAGGTTGGCAATTTGCGCAATATCACCGACGAGCTGAACGGCGCGACGAACCTCGCTCCGACGAAGAAGACGGCGGCCGGGAAGGGCGCCTAGGGCGCTGCAAGCCCTGGATCTCCGCGTTTCCTCCCTCCTAGGAGCGGTGCCCTCTGTACGACCCGAGATCGTACAGAGGCCCGCTCTGAAGGTGCTCGCTCTGATTTGTTGGTCATTTTTTGGACTGTTGCTTTTTTGTAGCCTTATTGTTCCCCTGCCCACCTCTTAGCGTATCGCTATTTCAGTAGACATTCCGAGCGAATTACTCCTACTCGGTATCACTTCTACTCAATCACTCCTACTCAATGTCACTCCCACTCAATAGTCGCCGGCGGCTTACTTGAAATATCGAGCACGACCCGATTTACCCCCCGCACTTCATTGATAATGCGGTTACTGACACGCCGGAGAAGCTCTTGCGGCAAATAGGCCCAATCAGCCGTCATCCCATCTTCGGAAGAGACCGCCCGAAGAGCAATTGTCTCCTCATAGGTCCTCCCATCGCCCATCACACCGACGCTTTGGACAGGAAGGAGCACTGCAAAACTCTGCCACAGTTGGTTATACAGATTCTCTGCGAGAATCTCCTCTTGAAAAATATGGTCGGCATCTCGAAGCTTGCGAAGTCGTTCCGTCGTGATTTCCCCCAATACTCGAACAGCAAGCCCCGGGCCGGGAAATGGCTGGCGTCTAAGAACATGATCTGGAACTCCCATCTGGCGCCCCAATGCGCGAACCTCGTCCTTAAAGAGCTCTCTAAAGGGCTCAATCAGTTTGAGTTTCATTCTTTCCGGAAGCCCGCCCACATTGTGGTGGGTCTTGATGACAGCGGACGGCCCCCTCACAGAAACGCTCTCAATGACATCCGGATACAAAGTGCCTTGCACCAAATGGGATACGTTCGAGATGCGCTGGGCGTGCTCATCAAACACTTCGACAAAGACTCGCCCAATAATTTTGCGCTTCTTTTCCGGGTCAGTAACTCCCTTCAGCTCAGCCAAAAACCGATCGCCTGCATCGACCCGCATAATATGGAGGCCGAGCCCGGAGGTTCCAAGAGTCTTCACTACTTCCTCAGCTTCCCCCTTGCGAAGGAGGCCGTTGTCCACAAAGATGCAATGCAGCCTATCCCCCAGCGCTTTTCCGACGAGCACCGCAGCAACCGAGGAGTCTACTCCTCCGCTCAGTCCGCAAATAACCTGGGCGTGCCGGTCCACCATGGCGTGTACCTGAGACACGGCCGACTCAACAAAATTTGCCGCCGACCAATTCGGCTTTGAACCACAGATACGATAGGCAAAATTTCCTAAAATCTCCTTGCCGCGCGGGGTATGATAAACTTCTGGGTGAAATTGAATGGCAAATATCTTGCGGTCAGAAATTCCCATGGCGGCTACGGGCGCGCCTCGACTAGAAGCGTAGAGCTCAAATTCTGGCGGGATTTGTTCGACGTGGTCCCCGTGACTCATCCAGACGGTTGCATGCTCACCAACCGCAAACCCTTCAAAGATATCACTGTTTTTAACTATCTCTATTGTGGAATAGCCATATTCGCGACTTTCGCCTGCCTTGAGAGTTGCGCCGTGACAATGCGCCATGAGCTGGAGACCATAACAAATCCCCAGCATAGGCTTGCCGACGGAGAACCAAGCGGGATCAAAGGAAGGGGCATCCTCGGCGGTAACGCTTGCGGGGCCCCCCGAAAGAATAATACCGTCAACCTCAGTTAAATCGACGCTTGATGGGCTTATGGTGCACGGTTTAATCTCACTATAGACGTTAAGTTCCCGAATACGCCGGGCGATAAGTTGGGTGAATTGGGAGCCAAAATCAAGTACGAGAATTCCAGGATGCATACCGGCAATACCTTTTTCGTTCGCTTACCATACAATGCAATTGAGCTGGCGACAATTCTAGCGAAATATTTTCTCTTTGTCGTCTTGCTGACATCGGTGGCTGCTATCCCCTATGCCCACGGGGAGTTTATTAAGACCCGTGACGGCCTCTTTCAGGCACGCAATAAGCGAGCCCGCGTGCTCGTTTCCCATGCTGAGCCGGGAATTCTTGTTCTTCTAACGGAAGAAACGGAATTACAGCTATTTAACCCTTCGAGAATTCCATTTGACCGCGCCTCTCACTTGTTTATTCGCTATGACCCAAACTTAGACCAGTACTCAGGTGTTGTCGTGGGGGCGCGGGAATACCGAGTTAGGGGCGGTCTATCTATCAGGATCGGCAGTTCCTCTGAGTTGCTCAGGATCACCATTGACAACACAAATCCCTATTTATCAATCGTGTCTGAG
>CAZPBV010000160.1:0-7851 GCA_964584675.1 uncultured Bdellovibrionales bacterium | reverse complement strand
TAAGCGAGGGAATGGCTCAGTCCGCTGCCAAGGGGCAAGGAGTCGGGATTAAGGAAGTGATTCTTAAGGACTTTGAGCGCGCTAAACGTCATTATAAGCGGTCCGAGGGGGGGGGACCGGAATGACGCTCGCAAATGAATCGTTGATTTGAGAGCAGGTATCTTAATGCAGGATGCTGGGGTAATAAAAGGAATATTGGTATGAAAGTGAATGGTGGCGGCAACTCGGACAGTATACGGCGTCGGGAATTTCATGATCAAGACGCCGTTCGAATCAATACCAGCGGCGGGCGCCCTTCTCGGAATGCCAGGGCCCAGATTGCCGCCGGCAAGAATGCGGGACCACAACCTCAGATTGATACTGTAGATATCAGACTCGGTCAGGCTATTAATGCAGAACTTAGTTCAGACACCGTTGATGGCGAACGGACTAAGCGCGTTGCAGAGCTGAAGGCGTTAGTCGCGGCCGGACAATACAACCCACCTATCGATGCGGTAGCAGAGTCGGTTGGCCGCGAAATAGTGCTGGAAATTCTCTCTGGGTCCGACATTCAACTTGGAGGTGAGTAGTCAATGACCCCCTCTCGAGAAGTCTTGCGAATTCTTGAAAATTTGATCGATACCGAAGTTGGATTGTACCGCGAATACCTCAAGGTCATCGAGCTTGAAAAAGCGCATCTGCGCTCGCCGGATGCTGAAAAAATCAGTCAAATGAGCGAAAAGCGCCAACAACTTTACGACGCCATGCGAATAGCCGAAAAAAAGCGCATGGACTATGTAGCGAATGTTTCAAGGGACGGGGCTCAGAGTCAGCGCATCAGTGATTTTATCAAGCGGTCGTTCTCTCCGATCGAGTCCAAGCGCGTACTTATGAAGGTCGAATCTCTCAAGGAGTTGGTTAAAAAGTGTCATCGCGAAAGTAGAGAGTTTGGGCAGGTTGTTGATTTTTCACTCAACATGGTCGGCGGACTCATTTCCATCTTTTGGTCCGCGACACAGAGCGTTGTGCGTTCCTACACGGCTCATGGGCGTATGAGAGAGTCATTCACTCCTGCCCTTACCCGTTCTGCCGGCCTGCTCCGCGAAGTGTAGAGAAAGCGGCGCTTCTTTTTTGGCACCCCCCTTGCACTGAATGAGCTCGATGTCTTTAAAGCGGCAGTATTTGCCGGAGAGGTTGCATGGCTAACTTTGGGGCACGAATTCTCAGCAACGCCGTGAGCGGTTTGCGGGTCCAGCAAGCTGTCATAGCCAATGCCGGTAATAATATTGCGAATGTCAACACGCCAGGATACTCGCGGCGAGTGGTACAGCTCGAGGCTCGTGGTACCCAGTCGATTAGCGGGGGAATTAGCGTCGGAAACGGCGTCGACATAACAACTGTAAAGCGAATTGCTGATGACTACCTAGATAAACTTCTTCGGGATTCTCAAGGGAATAAGGCCAATAGTCAAATTCAAAACGAACTCCTCAGCAGGGTGGAGGATCTATTCGTTGTTACGGGCGAGCAGCCAACTATTGGTAGTACCCTGACAGCGTTTTTTACTGCGATTAATGATTTGTCAGCTAATCCATCGAGCATCGAACTTCGCAGTAACATGCTCGCGCGAGCGCAGGACCTCGTAACCAGCATTCAGACTGCCTATAGCAGCGTAGCCGATCTGCAGGATGAAGCGGATCAACGCATTTCAGACGAAATAGACAAGGTCAATGAAATTACCGCGCGCGTTGCCGACCTCAATTCTCGTATTTCGGCAATTGAGCGTGGTGGAGGCGGCATACAAGCTTCCGATGAACGAGATACGCGCGAACAGTTGTTGCAGGACCTCGCGGGTAAGATAAGCTTCTCGCGGTTGGAAGGGACCGATGGGCAGGTGATGATAACCTTGTCGAATGGTTTTCCCCTTGTTAATGGCGGGACGAGCCGTTCCTTAGAGGTGACCTCTTCGCCGAGCTTTGCTGGCGGCACCCTGCCCCCGTCGCTCTCTGGCCGTTCGCTTTCTTATATTGTGTATGATTTTGATAGCGGGAGTGGAACCGCACATGTTGATTTTACCCAATCGCTCACCGGAACAGGCGGGAGCATCGGCGGTCTCCTGGAAATGCGCGGCTATGCCGATCCCACCAATACAACCGCATTTCAGGCAACCGGCACTCTGGTGGGAATCGCGGGACGAATTGAAGCAATAACACGCACCTTGCTGACAAGTTTCAATCAGACCTATCTGGGTCCTGACCGGAACACGGGCACGGCAGCCTTCCATGAAGCGTCATCGGTTGATCTCAATGGCAATCCGGCACTGGCAACGACCGATACCAATGTCTTTGGTTTCTTTGATTTTAATTATTCAGGCACCAAGGACCAGGGCGGGGCTGGACGAGACGGACTGCCGACCGTGACTGATCTTGATACCCTCGTTACCACGGCCGGAATAGATAATTTTTCAAGCTTACTGAAGGTTCGAATCACTGATCCACGTAACATTGCCGCCGGTTATGATACCAGCGGAAACGCTACCGGTGCAATGGAGGTTGCTCCTGGGGATGGAAGGAATTTACTTTCGTTGGCCGCCATTCAAAGTGCTCAGCAGTCTCTCGATGCTGGTGGCTCGGGAGCCTTTAGCCTTACCGCCACACTTGACGATGCCTATCTCGAACTGGTCGGTTTCGTCGGAAACGAGCAGTTAAGCACCAAGACTAATTTATCAGTCGCCAATGCCCAGCTGACTTCGGCACAAAGCCGGCGGGATGAAGTGTCGGCGGTGAGCCTGGATGAAGAATTTACTCGACTTATCTCGGCGCAAAAGGCCTATCAGGGGTCTGCGCGCATGATCAAAATAGCCGACGACCTTCTATCGGAGCTACTGAATAGCCTATGACTCGTATATCTGAAAACCAACTCCGTAATTCATTACTCCTTGAGATTCAGAAGAACCGTGAGCGTTACAGTACGTTTAGCGATCAAATTGCCAGTGGATATAAGGTAAAGAATCCGGGAGATTCAACCAATTCAGGAGTCATTGAACAATATCAACAGCTATTAGGACGTATCGACGGGCATTCGAAACGGGTGAGTGGAATTCAGGGCTTTTTGGCATTCCAAGATAACGCCTTGCAGCAAGCCAATGACCTCGTAGTGCGAGCAAAAGAATTAGCTGCTCAGGGCGCTAATGAGACACTTGGACCGACCGTGCGTGCTCAGATGGCCGAAGAGGTATGGCAAATTCGCGACCACTTGGTAAGCCTTGCAAACTCCAAGTATCAAGGCAATTTCGTCTTTGCAGGGTTGGATGATGACGATGCGCCATTTGGGGCGAACAGCTATACTGATACTCCTCCTACCACTGGATCCATGTCTCAACGTTGGGTGTATGACGATACCTCATCTGTCACTGGCGAACCTGGTAATGGTCTATCACGAAGTGTCAATATCACCGATGATTTGACTATCGTGGTCAACACCCCTGGTGACCAAATCTTCTCGAATGCCTTGGAAGCGCTCGAGGTATTGGGCCGCGCCCTGGCCGGGTACTCAACGAACACTACGGCGGGCACCGGAACTGCCTATACTTTACCCGGTCAGATGAATTTGCAAACGTCTGCCATTCAAAACGCCCTTGGACTTTTAGAGACCGCGAGGTCGAATGACATACTGCCTGAACGAGTCAGCATCGGCGCCCGTCAGACCCGGCTGGATACAGCGCAAAGCCTAATCGAACTGGCCAAGACGGATGCCCAAGAAGTTCTTAATGATCTTCAGAACGCTGATTTGGCAGAAGCGAGCACCGGTCTTCAACAGGCCGAATTAGCTCTCCAAGCATCCTTTACGGTGACCAACCGGGTTATTAACCTCTCTATCCTTGATTACCTGTAGACCTTCTACCGGCTCGCCAAGGAGAATATCCCATTTTGATGATTGTCCTCGGTGCCCATATGGCGTCGTCCTGCCGAGGGGCTATCAGACATTTTCAATGTCTTCCGGTGCGAGGCGACCGAAAATAGTCGATAGACCATTGTGGGCTGCGCGTGGGTTCGGTAAAAAAATAACTGCGACTGAGAAAAGGTTCTGTTAATCTAAACAATTGCAGGGTATTACCTGTGTTATTTCTTCGCCCGCAGACTGAACCTGTGGAATGGGGCGAGGGGTAAGTTTGAGGAAAAGGCGTTTAAAAGCCAAGGAAGGCAATAGGCCATGTTAATTCTGACACGAAAGCCGGGCGAAAGCCTCTATATTGGTGACGATATCAAGATCACTATCGTGGAGCTTAAAGGCCATCAAATTCGAGTTGGAATTGACGCGCCTCCCGAGAAGCGTATTTATCGGGAGGAGATATACCTCCAGATCTTGGAGGAAAATAAGAAGGCCGCTGAGGCGCCTCTTGCGGGCGACCTTGGATTAGAAAACCTTACAGCGGCCTGGGCTGAGAGAAAAGGGACATTGACTGCGGGAGGGGGAAGTAGCGGAGGTCGTGGAGATGCTGACGGCGGAGGAAATGAAGGGGAAGATAAGCCTCGCGTGGGTTCTTTATCAGGGTTCTTCACTTCACGTCCAAAGGAAGCGAGCCCTCAGGTTGTGATTAAAAGGAAACGAAGTAAGAAGGATTCATGAGTCAGGAAAGTGAGCCCGAACGGCCTAGCATGATGGTCCAGAGCAGTCGCTTCGGTGATCTTGCCGTGCCGGTGGATAGTATTATTGATATTCCTGCGGGACTCATTGGTTTCCCTCGACATTCAAAATTTGTAATGATTGATCATAAGCCGCCTTTTTCATGGCTCCACTCCACAGAAGACCCTAATTTAGCCTTTGTGGTTGTAGATGGATTTCAGTTTGGCGATGAGTATCAAGTGAAGCCGCCTTCCGGTAACAAAGAGTGTGATTTCAAAGAAGATGATGAGTACGCAATTCTAGTCGTGGTGACCGTTCGTCCTGATCCTAAGTTTACCACGGCGAACCTCAAGGCTCCCGTCTTTGTCAATATTCGTAATCGTAAAGGCATTCAAGTTATCTTTGATGATCCCCGTTATTCTACTCGTTTCCCCTTGTGGAGCGAATCGTCGGAAGAGGGGGCTGCCACGGAGAAGGTATCTTCAAAGACCGAGTCGAGCGCCACGGATCCTGGTACCGCTAAGGACAAGGAATAGGCCGCCCGACACTTGAGGGCAATAATTACCATCCATCTGGAAGAGGTATTTCTATTTACAAACATGAAGAATAGTTGACCGCGGTGTCCGCGTCATGAATGGCTTGTAGGCCCCCTTGTTTGTCCAAGGCAAGCGAAGGCGAGAGGGCGTTTCGGAGTCAGACACCCGGTTTTGACGCGCCTTATCAAATATGTGACAACCCCATGCTATGAATTCTAACAACAAGTCAAGATTTTCTTATAAGTCTTCGGGTGTCGACATTGACGTAGCCGACGCGACCAAGCGTGATATGGCGAAGAGTCTGGAAACGAAGGATGCTCGAGTCCTCAATCGGATAGGGGCGTTCGCGTCGCTCTTTGATGGGCGATTTGCTGGGTACCAACATCCTGTATTAGTGCTGAAGATGGAAGAGCCGGGCTCTAAGCAGAAGCTAGCCTTTGAGCACGGCCGAGTGCGCTCCCTGTGCTACGATCTGGTGAATCACCTCATCAACGATATTGCTGTCATGGGAGCGGTCCCGGTTGCCGTGCAAGATTGCGTCGTATGCGGGAAGTTGGAAAAGGCGGTCGTCAACGAATTGGTCGATGGACTTGCCGAAGCTTGTCGAGCTCAGGATTGTTCGCTGGTCGGCGGCGAAACCTCGGAGCAACCGGGTGTCATCCCGCCGGGGTGCTATGTGCTTTCGGCGAGTGTTGTCGGGGTGGTTGAGAAAGAGAAAATAATTGATGGCAGCGCCGTGCGTGAAGGGGATCAGGTGTTGGCGGTTGCCTCCAGTGGATTGCATACCAATGGCTATTCATTTGTCCGGCGACTCATTGCAGATGATCCGGGGTTGTTGGATGTGCAGGTGGCTGGAGAGCGCTTCTTAGATGCTATCATGACGCCCCATCGTTGCTACTTTAAGGCTTTGAAAGGGCCTCTGCAGGACGGGGGTATATCTGGCTTGGCGCACATTACCGGTGGAGGAATTCCCGGAAACCTTAACCGTGTCATCCCGTCAGGACTGTGCGCTGAAATTGACCTTGGTCTTCTTCATGTTCTGCCTATATTTTCTTTGCTCAAGGAGACAAGCGGCGTGGATGATGAAGAGATGATTCGCGCCTTTAACCTAGGAGTCGGGCTTGTCATTGTCTGCCGTCAAAGTAACAGCGCCAGCATTGAGCATCAACTGCGGAGCAGTGGACTGGATGCGTATCGCATAGGAGTCATCAAGCCGGGCTCGGAGCCTATTAAGCTCATAGGTTCTCTCGGCTGGTAGAACACTCTACTCGTAAACGTGTCGCTCGTTTTGGTATTGTTGAGTCGTGTCCGTGATGATATCGCTCACTGCTTGATCGACAGCGCCGCTCTCAAATCCCATGTAGAGGGCGAGTTTTTTAATGCCGGGCAAGGGGTCCGGATATCCTTCGGGGTTGCCAATATTGGCTGCGTGGGCGATGAGATCTGAAAGTTGAACGAGCGCAATTTTCTCCTCTAATTCAGATTCAGGCTTTGAGGCATGAATTTCGTCGCGGTAATGCAAGATGACTTGGCATGTGTCGGGAGAAAAATTCCATTTCTTTGCCACCAATGCGCCGATGAGAGGGTGTGCAAAGCCAAAAATTTCTTGCTCGGCCGTTGAAAAATCCACATGTTTCTCTGCAATGGCCGCAAGCACCTGCTTATACTGTTTGGAAGTGTCGGTTTGGGTCAAGAACACGATTTGCCCAAGATTATGCAGGAGGCCCAGGAGAAATATTTCTTCTACGTAACTCTTTCTCAGTTTCTTAGCTAAAACGGTAGAGCAGACCGCTGTGCACATGGAGTTTTCCCAGATCATCTTCTCCGACGGGCCGAAAGTTTTATTGAACTGACGCAATGTGGCGGCAACGATAATCCCCTTGAGAGCCTTAAAACCAATCACCATGATGGCTTGATTGAGGGTGGTAATCTCGCGTTGGCGAGAGAACATGGCTGAGTTGGCAATTTTTAAAACTCGCGCTGCCAGCGCAGCGTCCGTCGACAATAATTCGGAAAGCTCAACCGCAGTCGTACCTGGGTTTTCAACCATGCTCACGGCGCGCGAGGCAACTTGAGGCATCGGCGGAAGATCTCCCACCCACGCAACAATTTCGCGCCAATCCTTCCCGGAAGCCAGACGCCCATCGAATTCTTGTGGTGCAGTATCTACGCCCATCATGCCGTATTCCTCATCCTCATACTGTTTTCACGCCTATAATCGACACTCTATTGGAAGAACATTATAATTATCAATACAATAACTTAGCCAATTTCGTCTCCCGCATTATTCGCGATCTGTTTTGTCCATCAAGTTATTTCCCTCCCGGCACGATATGCCATGTGTTGGGGCCATTTGACCAACCGCGTCCAACTGACGCGGAGGATTCGTTTGGTGCTCATGGAATTTTCGTATGATGATAAGGTGATGAGGGGAGGCTATGGAATTTCCAACCGAGATTTTAGGAGACAAGGGTTATATAAAGGTTGATGGCGATTTGGACTCAGAAGCTTCTGGTGAAGCTTTGCGAAAGGCTTTCAATGAACTATTTGATAAGGGCAAGCGGACGGTAGTGCTTGATCTATCGGGCGTTCAAATCATCAACAGCTATGGAATTGGAAAAGTCTTGATGTGCTATAAGCGCCTCAAGGCCGAAAATGGTGTGTTGATGGTGAAACCGCTTCAGGGGTTTGTAAAGGAGACCTTTGAGCTTCT
>CAZPBV010000159.1:0-7901 GCA_964584675.1 uncultured Bdellovibrionales bacterium | reverse complement strand
TTGCGCGGCCATCCTTGGCCGCACGCCCGAACCTCTCACTCAGTGGTGAGAAGTTTGCGTTAGCGCCTTGGCCAACCACGGTGAGTTATAGTCCAGCGAGGAACGGGGTCCTCTTTTCTATCTATAACAATTTCCGGGGACCTTAAACCAAGACTTCTCAGGGCATCAACAACTGCATCTAAGAACTGAAGGGGACGGCTGGTAGCGCCCGCTTGCCCCGACTGTTGCTGTTGGCGATTCGAGTACTCAATAAGTAAGTCAGCCCTATCGCCGATCGCAAGACTCGTCCAATCGGTAGGTCTTACACGTACTGCTGGTGGTGTGTCTGCTTGAGAGGATAACGCAAGAAACTGAGCTACGTACTCCTGCGAATGGCCATTAATCGCCCCCATCAAACAAACATCAATCTGAGGGCCCCATGTTGGTTTGGCCTTAATGGGCGAACGGCTCCGCTCTGACCCCACTATCTCTAGACCCTGTTGCGCCATAAAAAACAAGCAATCCAAATCTGCAGGTCCGAAAACATCGGTCCTTTCCATCCAAAGAGAGATCAAATACCGATTTTTCTTGGAAGAAAGTTCCGCCCCAGACATTAACAAAGCTCTTAGAGTGTGTTGGACCTCCCATTGCGCCCCGAACCCTAACAAATGACTCTCAATAACATATCGAGCAAACTTTCTATCTACCTCGGGGCCATTCTGAAATAGAGCAAGAACGCCCTGATACAGCGCGAGATCTCGAAGACTCGGGCGACACAACTCCTTCGGTAAGTCATGGGCAAAGGGATCTCGCAAACGGTCGATAATCTTCCCTCGAAAATCAGGTTCAAAAAGTGAGTAAGTCTCAATGAATTTTGCCACTCTACGGGCAAAAGCTTGCTCTTTGGAACGACGAGGAAGAAGGACTCCCGTACCATTTTCGGAATCAGGCCCGGCAGCCTGGTCGATATCTCTCCCAGGCGGAGGAACCATCCGTAATTGCGGACCAGGAATCTCCCCCTTTGGGACCGCAGCCTGTACGCCTCGCACAGCAGGAACGCCATTAAACATTACACCCTCTCTCTCTCTCAATTTTCTGAATTACTCGCACACAAATAGTCACGCCCTAAAACCAAGGCAAATCTGCATAAAATCCCTTCCTAGTTTAGATTGGCGAAAAAAGATTGGAGGAAAAAGGGACTACAACCGCCGGCGTTAAAAGAACAATGAAACGTTACTGTGATAATAAATGATGTAACTAAACTAAGCGAGAATATTTTTCAATCCTCTCTTGAGTATCTATGCCGAGGAACATTGAAAATGTTCGAGGGTCCCCCGGGAGGGGGCTAACCCGGACTTCTCACCAGCCGAAGTCCGGGCTATGTGTTATTGCTCAAGAAATGCCCATCCGAGGGCATTTCTTGAGTCGCTCCAAGCTCGGCCGCCACGCTACAGGGTGTCGGCCTCGCGTCGCTCCAAACAGCTCGCAACGCTCGCTGTTTGCGCGGCCATCCTTGGCCGCACGCCCGAACCTCTCACTCAGTGGTGAGAAGTCCGGGCTAACTACTGCGACAAAATCGACCAGATTTTGGCCATCCTAACCAGACATTTTCATTGGCTGCGAGTCTACTCTCCCAACACCCGCCGTACTGCGGCAATCCACTCTGCCGGCTTGGCATTCTTGCTAATCCAGGCATCGGCGTGAGACTCAGTGCTTAGCTTCTCAAGCTCGCGTTCTGGAATATTGGAAAACAAGATAATCTTGAGTTCGGGCACGGACTCCTTGAGCATCTGGCAAATTTTATTTCCGGAAGTTCCCGGCATATTGACATCGCACAGCAGCAGGGTGGCTCCATATTTAAAAATGTAGTCGTAAATTGAAGTAAAAGAGCTTGCCGTGAACACCTCAAACCCTTCTTGCTCAAAAATGTGCCTAGTAATATGCAAAATCATCTCGGTGTCATCCAGGCAGAGTATCTTTGTCCGAGGTCTTTTTTCCGTTGGCGGTGCCTCAAACGCACCGCTAGCACCCAAATCATCTAAATTAATTTCTACTGAGCGCTCCATAGCGCCTTCCCTTCGAATGCGCGCCAGCGCGTCAAGGCAGGCCTCCTTAAACTCGCGAACGCTTCCATAGCGATCAAAGGGCTCTTTTGCTAACGCCTTACACACCAACTCCTCAACATAGACCGGCACGCCAAGCCGCTCAGAAAATGGGGGCACTGGCTGCGTCATGTGTTTCAGAAGGGTTTTCACAACAGAATTTCCCCGAAAAGGAACATCGCCCGTAATAAGCTCGTAGAAGAGAACCCCGCAAGAATAAATATCTGTGTGAAAGTCTATGTGCCCCTCCCCTGACGCCTGTTCCGGGCTCATATATTCTGGAGTACCAATTGAGTAACCTTCGCCAGTGACGCGTGAATTCTCCCATACATCTTGAGTAATGGTTGCGATCCCGAAATCCAACACCTTTACAATCTCTCGGCCCTCGGCATCGCGGTCGAGCATAATGTTGGATGGTTTAATATCGCGGTGCACAATCTCAAGCGCATGCGCTGCCTCTAAGACATCAAGAACTTGGATCATGATGTCAAACGCCTTGAGCACTGGAAACCAGCGTTCTTTTGCCAAGATCTCCTCGAGCACATGACCCGGACAAAAGTCGGTGGCCATGTAATACATTCCAGCGCTGTCTTTTCCAAAATCTCGAAGCTGCACGGTGCCCGGATGTGAAAACCGAACCAGTATCTCGGCTTCACGCTTAAAGCGTTCCAAGAAATCTTGATTATCGGAAAAGGATCGAGACAGAAGCTTCAGAGCGTAGCGAATTCCCAAATAAACATGCTCAACAAGATAGACCGTCCCATAGGAGCCTCTGCCCAGCTCACGAAGGACACGGTATTTGTCAGCGATTACCTTCATGTTTCAAAGCGTTAACTATCTGAAAATAATATATTTTATCCCAAGCGACGGCTACAAGGAGAACCAGATACTTTAATAGTCGGAATAATTCTGTGTAAGCATTAACAGGGACTTATGCGGTCCATAAGACAGGGCATTCCGTCTGGATCCCAGCCCCATAGTTGAGTTGTCACTTCAATTATTTACTCTATATACCGATAAAATCCCTGTATAATATTTCTTTCAACTGCGTTATCGTATATATAGGCTGTGACGACAGCAGAAATTTTATGACAGATAACAACACTTCTGGCAGGCCTCTTAGTAGTCTCAAAGTTGGACAGAGAGCTGTTGTTCAGTCCCTTAAGTCAAGCGACAAGATGCTCAGAAATAAACTGCTTTCGATGGGGCTGGTTGCCGGTACCGCTCTCGAGCTTATGTGCGTGGCTCCTCTTGGTGATCCGATCAAGATTCGCACACTTGGCTATAGCCTTTCACTCCGGCTCAGTGAGGCGCGCAGCATAGAAGTCGTGCCGCTCTCAACTTAGACAGCTAGAGAATACATAGGTTCATTTCGCTGAGTTTCTAATTGGTGATATACGTTGCACCTTACCCCGATGGCGGTAGAGTTTATGCAAAATGCTTCTCCCGTAGACACCTGCGAAGGTCAGCTGTCGTCAGAGCGTTCACCGTTTGTTGTTGCTCTAGCAGGGAACCCTAATAGTGGCAAAACAACTTTATTTAACGCTTTAACCGGACTTCGGTATAAGGTAGCCAACTATCCAGGTGTAACCGTAGAACGTAAGGAAGGAAAGCTATCCCTTCCTTCGGGACAAGGAGTAACGATTTTCGATCTTCCGGGTACATATACAATTTGTGGAACGTCAATTGATGAACAGATCGCAACCCAATTTATCGTTGGCGATTTGGAAAACGAATCGCTTCCCGATGCTATCGTGGTTGTTATTGATGCCACCAATATTGAGCGAAATCTCTATCTCGCCACCCAGCTGATCGACACTAGTATCCCCGTTATTGTTGCATTGAGCATGAGCGATCTTGCTGAGAAAAATGGTATCTCCATTAAGAAAGAGATTCTCTCGCGCTTGCTGAACGTTCCGGTAGTATCCATCATTGCCCCCAAGAAACACGGGCTCGACCAACTCTTATCCTGTATCGCGACTCTCTTGCGCTCCGGTCGTATTATCAGCACTCCCAAAGAAAGGCCTCCACTGCCCTGGCTTCCGGAACAATCACCCTTCTTTGAGACAGCCACCGACTTGGGAGCGAAAGAACTTGGGTACGGCGCTACCCCCGAAAGGGCTTTCCTGGTTGGAGCAGCATTGCTTTCAGAGGCACGCACCTCGCATAACCGTGAAGTTCGGGCCTTGGTAGCGCAGGCACGCCAAGATTTGCATTCCCATGGAATTGATACTCATAGCTTCGAAGCAACCCATCGTTATCAGTGGATCAATTCGATAGTCAAACAGAGCTGTTCCTTTCAGTCCAGCTCCCCTGGAAGCATCTCCGACTGGTTTGACTGGATCACCACTCACCGCGTCTTTGGCGTCGTTACTTTCCTTGCTCTGATGGGCTTTGTTTTTCAGTCCATCTTTATGTGGGCTTCTTATCCTATGGAGTGGATAGATGGTGTCGTGGGCGAGTTCGGAAATATCGTAGCGGCTATCCTTCCGGAGGGCGCCCTGCGGAGCCTTTTTGTAGACGGCATCATTTCAGGAGTTGGGAGCGTCATTATTTTTATCCCGCAGATTGCCATACTATTTTTCTTTATAGGGCTACTCGAAGATAGCGGTTACCTGGCACGGGCAGCCTTTGTTACCGATCGCATAATGCGCAAGGTGGGGCTACAAGGTCGCTCTTTCATCCCTCTTCTTAGCTCCTTTGCGTGCGCCATTCCCGGCATACTCTCGACTCGCACCATTCCAACTTTTGCTGATCGGTTAACGACTATACTTATTGCGCCCCTCATGAGTTGTAGCGCTCGAATCCCCGTTTATACCTTACTCATAGCGGCATTTATTCCGGCAACAGTGGTAGGAGGCGTTTTCTCCATGCAGGGGTTAACTCTTTTTGGTCTCTATCTTCTGGGTATCCTCGGTGCTCTCGTCGTAGCCTGGTGCCTCAAATTGACTCTGCTGCGGGGCCAGCCGGCATTTTTTGTGATGGAAATGCCCCCGTACCGCATGCCCTCTCTGCGACTGGTACTGCGGTCTGTATGGGACAGGGTATTATCGTTTGTAAAAAATGCCGGCACTATTATCCTCGCGTGTTCAATTATACTTTGGTTCTTGGCATCTTACCCAAAAGGCGAAGGGCGTGAGAGCTATGCTCGGCAGTTTGGGCATATCATTGAACCTGTTATTCAGCCGCTTGGCTACAACTGGGAAATTGGTGTTGGTCTCTTAGCCTCATTTGCGGCGCGCGAAGTTTTCGTAAGTAGTCTGGCCACAGTCTACAATGTCAGTGATGACGATGACTCGGCTCAGACGGTCTTATCCGAACTTAAGCGCAAGCGTGACAAGGGGCAGTTCTCGCTTCCGACCGCGCTGTCTTTACTGGTTTTTTATGTTTTTGCCTGCCAATGTATGTCGACTTTGGCTGTGTGCAGGAGAGAGACTGGCTCCTGGTGGTGGACGGGATTTATGTTTGGGTACATGACTCTTTTAGCCTATGGTGCCGCCTTCCTAACCTACCGCTTGGCGATATGGGGAGGAGTAGGCTAGTGGCGATTCAAGACATTGCGGCTTTCGCCTGTGTGGCAATAGCCGCAATATTTCTTCTTACCAAAAAACCTCGATCCAGCAGTTGTCAAAAAGGTTGTGGCTGTAAAGGCAATAAGACCAACTAGCCTGACAGGATTGTCTCAGAGACCGCGCGCAAGACCGAACCGACATCGAATAGCGCAATAATATCTATTGGTTAGTTCAGTTCAGCTAGTTTCCCCTACAAATCAATCTCGATACTCCAATCCTGCGCGCGGTCTCTGAGACAATATCATCCCATCCATCCAATATCATCTCCCCCATCGACAATATCCCATCCCCCATCCCCTCTCTCCTCCCCTTGGGAGGGCATTCGCGGACTTTGTTGATTAGGCTGCAGACAGAGATACAATGGTGCCAAGCTGTTAGCCCCGTAAGTTGATATGAGCGGCCCTCACATTTCACCTCGTCCCCCGAATTGCCCTGGACTTGGCCCTCCATTACCTGCACCAGCAACCCCCTCTATTACCCCGTCTTCGCCAGTTTCGCTGGCGGGTGCACGCGCCCCCGCGACACCACTCCCCGTAACTTCCCCAGAACCCCAAATGCCTCAAACACCTCCATCTCACGCAAGTCTTGAGGCGCTGCAACGAATGGTACGTTATGGGAAGCCCGTCACTTATGCGGCTAGCTCCCTCGTGGTCGGTTCCCTTTCTTTGTTTGCGATTGATTCGGCTTTTGGGATTAACACCTTCAAATTTTTCCACGAGCATCCAGGACTCAGTGTCCTTACGGGAATGGCCCATTCACTAGTTATGTTCATGGCCGTTTCATCCGGTATTGGGCTCGCAAAATATCGAAAATTCCAGGATGAAACAGAACGGGCGACCGAAAAGGTCGTCCAGGCTGGTATGCACCTACAAGAAATACTTGAGTTCCTGCATGTTAGTCTTGGACCATTGCTTCAACTGAGTAACGCCGCAAAATCCCAGGGAGAAGAACTTCTTAGTAATTTACCTGCGTCAGGAACTGAGCCCGATAAAGCGATGCGCAAGCTAGCCCAACAAGTTAGGTCCATCGGTCTTATGGTCGAACAACTGAACATCCCGAACATAGAGAGCGCCATGCGCGAAGGCTCTATCAATCGGGCCTTGCGGGCCCTCAACGGCCTCCCCGAAATGGCCAAAAGGGCGATGACCACCATGGCAGAGTTTATTCCTGACCATAGTGAGAAAAACCCCCAGGACCAATTGTTTGATCGGTTTATTTCTACTTCCCGCGCTCTCATGTCAGCGATTATGCCCGATACTCCAGGTGGACCGGATCCGCAGCGGCCTGTCCTCATGAATATAGTGCAAAGCTGCTTGACAAAACTACTCGCTCAATCGGGCCGCTGCCTTAGGCTGCATCATGAACTTCATGAGCGCTTCCCTAAATTAGTTTCCGCCGACTTGGATCTTGAGCTTGGGGATCTGTGTGCCGGCCTCCGATCCTTAACCGCCCTGGTAGACCCAGATACCCTTGGCGAGGTTTCCCAAACGACGAGAGAGCACGAACTCGCGGAAATTGCTGCGCTTCGATCTCAAGCTATTCAATTGCATACCCGGTCTCAAGATATAAGACTGCCATCCGACATTCAGCAAATTTTTTCCGAAGCCGTCATGGCGATTTCAGCAATTCGGAATGAAATGCAACCATCTGAAGCCCACGGTCTTTTGGATCAGACCACACAGCTCTTCTCTCAGCTACATAGCGCGGTAAAGGGTATCAGCCCGGAAGAGAATCCAGACGCTAAGTTTCACCACACTCTGAGAGGGAAGATTGATACCTTTGCGAAAAAATATCCCAAGCTCGCCATTCAGGCATCTTTCGCCGGCTTCATGGCCGGTGTGAGTTACTGGGTGAGCATTTCAGAAGCCATTGATAGCATTTTCCCTACAGGGGGCAACCTGTACGACAATCACTTTATTAGTGCGGAACATCAAAAATATGTATTCCCCTTTGCTCTCAATACCTTCATTGTTTTTGCCGCCGGAGCGGTAAATTACAAATTTCGCCCGTACTTGGTATGGGCATCTTTGGAACTCTCGCACTGGACTTTTATGGCTGTTCGCCCATTCTCCTATCTTTGGGATACAGCCCAAAAATGGATTAGCGCTCGTGTCGACCTGCTAGAACATGGGTTTCTCCGAAGAAGGGGCGCGCCTCGGGAAGGAGGTAATAAAACATCGAGTTGATTTATTCTTGCTTCAAAAGCAGCCAAAGTCCATCGGCTGTTGACAATCCAAACCCCGTAATT
>CAZPBV010000158.1:0-7913 GCA_964584675.1 uncultured Bdellovibrionales bacterium | reverse complement strand
CACTCAGTGGTGAGAAGTCCGGGCTAGGTGCCTGACCCCGAAATGGGGTCACACTCCTAGGCAGGCGTTTCATCTGGTTCCGGCAGGGCAGCCGGGGGCCTCTTTATTCCCTTGGTAATCATTTCCTTAGCCTTATCGGGAGTATAGCCGGAGGCAGCCCACAACGCGGCGTAATCTGGGGAAAATTCATTCGCCAGCCAAGGGGAACCACTGTCTGGACTAAAGCCGAGTGTTTTCCAACGGTATGCAACTGAAGCATCGACAAATTTTGCCTCTGACCATGCTTTTGCCTCCTCGGGCCCCACATTATAGGCGCGCCAATACCCGGCAGGAACGGGTCCAAGCCCCGCCTCCTGCCATTGACTGGCCTCGGCTGGCACAAACTCAGCGGCCTGAAAATCAAATTCGCCCTCAAATTGGGACAGCAGTTGGTTAATGTCATGAATGTGGCTGCGGAAGGAAAATGGCAACTCCATGCTGACAAAGTAGAGCGATCGGTAAAAATCCTCTTCCAAACGGTGGCTGTTTTCCAGACTGGCGCGAAACACATTGAGAAGCTTGTGCACCTGCTCCACCTCATCCTCTGACACCGGAAGAGCGAGAGAAAATCGTTGAGCAATATCGGGGAGTCCGAAGAATAAGCCGTAGTCAATATGCCCGCGTATAAAAGTGTCCTTGGCATAAACACTGCGAGCTAGGCCCGCAAGCAGGAACTTGACCTGGTCGGTGCTTGGCAGCTCCTTGAGGGTCAAAACCTGTATGAGATCCAAAGATAGCTGATAGAGATCAGGCTTGAGGGCCGTTAACAAATGGAGCGCGTTTTGAGAGTCAAATGTCTCGGCGCTTGTCCATGACGCCGAAAATAGGCACTCGTCCTTCCTGAGGAGGTTCTGCCAACCCATAATTCTAGCAAGTGTCGATTGAATTTTTGAGAGATCCTCCTCGTTCAAATCTGAATACCCCATCAGGAGGAGGGCGCTCGTGGCCGAGAACTTCCCCTGATAGGACGCCAAGAGATAATTCAAAATTGAATGAGAAACGAAACGGTCTTTAGCGAGATCTGAGCTCATGGTGTTGTGCTACGTATAGCGGTCCCCAATAGAAGTGTCCCGAATTCTTGGTGTATCTAGAGTGTTGGTATGCTGGCATAAAGACAAAAGTGATGCAGCGTCAAAAGATAGTACGAAAAGTTAACAAGCTCATAATCGCCGCTGTGTTCCATCAATCGAAATAGATAGGTAAGTTCATATAGTTGCGAATTGAGACGTTCTATTACCATCTTAATATAGCGAAAGCGGTACGTGATAGTGTGACTTTAAAAAGACATTTCAAAAAAAAGCTTGCTGTTAATCTAGCACCTTATAGGTACGGCTAGGGGCTTGAGCTGGTTTTCTGACAAACGGGGATAGACAGATTCCGAAAATACATCATACATATTGTGCTTAAGAGGTTAGGGAACCACAATATGTAGTAGATATTTGTGGTTGTGCCGGGCCAGGGTAGGAGGGAGCCTGAGGGGTCGGTGCAGTGAAGTTGGTCCGAGATGGCTGGGGCTAACTCCGTGGTGTGCATTCGCAAGCTAAAGTTTACAACACTGGTTTGAAGTGACTTCTGTGTGTCACGCGCTACCCGTGTGTCTTCGTAGGCTGGAGTGGGGGCCCCTTCGGACATTTTCTGTGTCCTTCGGTTGATATGTGAGTTGTGTGTGAGCAAAACATTAGAATGGGGAGTTGCATTGCATGGAAGGAATAGCGGTTGAGGGCTTGGCCGGATCGATAGGCCAAAATAGTGCTGGAAAATCTTTCGTCTCTAGTGGAGCGCTGGAAGGTGGAAGCGAAAAAATTCTTAATGGAGCCGTTTTAAAAGGCTCTAGCGATAAGGCTAGCACCCCTGACAAACGGCTTCTTACTGTCGTTAAGCGCAATGGTACCATAGTTCCCTTCCGCCGCGACCGCATTGCAGCGGCAATAGAGGCTGCCTTTCGCGCCACACATGAAATTTCCCAATCAGCACCGCTTCCCCAGGATCTTTACAGCGCCGTGCAATCGGTAACCGCAGAAGTGGTAGGCGAGGCTGAGCTGAGAGCGGGAGATGGAGCCTGTATAACCGTGGAAGGAATTCAGGACATAGTCGAAGTAAAGCTGATGCAGGGGAACTACTACGACGTGGCGCGGCGATACATTATATACCGCGATGAGCATAAGTCGTTGCGTGACGATTCTCCGCGTAATTTAAAAATTTTCCGTCGCGACGGTCGTACCCAAGTGCGTTTTAACCCTATGAAGATTGCATGGGCTATGGAGCGCGCTTTTCGAGCCTCGCTCAAGCTTGAGGGGCCTACCCCCCAGCAAGTCATTGACGCGGTGAATGTAGTCACCAACAAGGTAGTAACCCGATTGGTGCATCTTGCGCGTGTTGAGAATAAGCAGCTGCACGTCGAGCTTATTCAGGACGAAGTCGAACGGCAAATGATGGCTGAGGGGTACTATCAGGTAGCCAAAGATTTCATCATTTATCGCGCTAAGCGGGCCGAGCTGCGTCAGCATGAAGGCTCCCAGCAAGAAGCTCGTCCGAGTGTGGTCGACGAGGGCGCCGAACCAGTTATTTCAAGGCGCCAAGTAACTCTTGGGCAGATTACCCCCAGTGTTGATGAAGGGCGTGTTGATGAAGGGCGGCGCTTCAAGGTTACCCTTGCAAACGGGGAAGCCGGAGAAATGACCGAGCGCTCTATCCGTGAGCGCATAACGTATGCCTGCCGGGAATTGGAAGGCGTGTCGCCTGATGAGGTTTATGAAGAGGCCGTTAGGAACTTCTATGAAGGCATTCGTCAACATGAAGTCGACCACTGCAGTGTTTTGGCGGCTCGTTCAAAGATTGAAAAAGAGCCGAATTACTCTTTCGTCGCATCGCGTCTGCTCCTCGATATTACCTATCGAGAGACCTTTGGCTGTGACGCCCACGACAGCGAGATCAGCGCTCGCCATGCCGCTTATTTTAAAGAGTATATGAAAAAAGCATCCTCTCTGGAGCGGGTTGACGGCGCCCTCTTGGAGTTTGATCTGGACACGCTTTCGCAGGCTCTCGATTTAAGCCGTGACTTGCAATTCGCTTATCTGGGATTGCAGACGCTTTACGATCGCTACCTTATTCACCACGAGGACAGGCGCATTGAAACACCGCAGATATTCTGGATGCGTGTGGCGATGGGGTTGAGCCTTAACGAAGGAGAGCAAAGAACCAAGCGGACCATAGAATTTTACGATGTGCTCTCGAAATTCTTGTTCACTTCGAGCACGCCGACGCTCTTTAACTCCGGGACCTGCCATCCGCAGATGAGCTCGTGCTATTTGTCTACCACCATGGACGACCTCAAGCACATTTTTAAAGTAGTCGCAGATGATGCCATGCTGTCAAAGTGGGCCGGTGGGCTGGGGAATGACTGGACCAACGTGCGGGCCACCGGGGCGCGCATTAAGGGTACCAACGGCAAGAGCCAGGGCGTGATTCCCTTCCTGAAAGTGGCCAATGATACCGCCGTTGCGGTCAACCAAGGTGGCAAGCGCAAGGGGGCGATGTGCGCTTATATTGAAACCTGGCATCTCGACATAGAGGATTTTTTGGAACTTCGAAAGAACACCGGAGATGAAAGGCGCCGCACGCATGACATGAATACGGCCAACTGGATCCCGGATCTGTTTATGAAACGGGTGGCGACCAATGGGACGTGGACCTTATTTAGTCCGAGCGATGTGCCCGACCTGCATGATTTGTACGGCCAGGCATTCGAGAAGCGCTACCAGGAATATGAGCGCATGACCAAGAGCGGCGATATCACGCTCTTTAAGACCGTTGAAGCCGTTTGGTTGTGGCGCAAGATGCTGAGCATGCTGTTTGAAACGGGACATCCTTGGATGACCTTTAAAGATCCGTCCAATGTGCGTTCGCCTCAGGATCATTGCGGCGTGGTGCACAGCTCCAACCTGTGCACTGAAATTTTGCTCAATACCTCGGTAGAAGAAACCGCCGTGTGTAACTTGGGATCAATTAACTTGGCGGCTCACTGCACGCCACAGGGGTTGAACGAGGAGCTGCTTGCCTCCACGGTGCGAACTGCCGTGCGGATGCTCGACAATGTCATCGACCTTAATTTTTATCCGACTGTTGAGGCGAGAAACGCTAACTTGCGCCATCGTCCGATTGGCCTAGGATTTATGGCGTTTCAAGATTGCCTCTATATTCAAAGTATAAGTTATGCCAGTCCTGAGGCAGTGCGCTTTGCCGACGAAAGCATGGAGATGATTTCCTACTATGCCATCTTGGCGTCAAGCGAACTTGCCAAGGAGCGTGGAACCTATTCCACCTATCATGGTTCGAAGTGGCAGCGCGGTTTGTTGCCCATTGATACCATTAAGCTTTTAGCGCAGGAGCGCGGCGACTACCTGGATATGGACGCTTCGTCAAAGCTTGATTGGAACCGCGTGCGGGAGTCCGTCAAGACCTATGGCATGCGCAATAGTAACACCATGGCGATCGCGCCGACGGCTACTATTTCAAATATCACCGGTATTACCCAATCAATCGAGCCTACCTACAAGCACCTCTATGCCAAGTCGAACTTGTCCGGGGAATTTATTGTGCACAACGTGTTTTTGGTGCAGGAGCTCAAGAAGCGCGGCCTGTGGGACTATGAGATGATTGACGATCTCAAATATTTTGACGGCTCGATTAGCGAAATCGAGCGTATTCCGGATGACGTCAAGAAGGTGTTTGTGACGGCCTTCGAGATTGAGCCCGAGTGGATAATCGAATGCGGCAGCCGGCGCCAAAAGTGGATAGATATGGGTCAGTCGCTGAACCTGTATATTGCGGAGCCGAGCGGCAGGAAACTCCACGATATGTATCTCTTGGCATGGCGGAAGGGGCTGAAGACGACGTACTATCTGCGGTCGCTTGGAGCTACGCAGATTGAGAAGTCCACTACCGACATCAATCGGCGCGGATTGCAGCCTCGCTGGATGAAGAACAAGTCCGCTTCCGCCGAGATACAAGTGGAACGTATCGAGCAAGCTGCCACGGAATCGGCGCGCGCTGACGTGCCTATGCCTAAAGCGGTATGTAATCTCGACGGCACCTGTGAGAGTTGTCAGTAAGTTTTAAGGAGGACTGCGTTATGCTGAATTTTGACGATGTTGATGCCCCTTCAGGATCAAATGGTTCCGCGGGAGACGATGACGGCGACGAACTATCGGGCAAGAACGGCCGGTTCAAATCCAGTCAAAAGCGGCTCATCAACTGCAATGCCGTTGATGTAAATCAGCTCATGCCGCTCAAGTACAAATGGGCCTGGGAGCACTATCTCAACGGGTGCGCCAATAATTGGCTGCCGACTGAAGTCCCCATGGCTAAAGACATCGAGCTATGGAAGTCCAACAACCTTACTGCCGATGAACGCATGGTCATCATGCGTAACTTGGGATTTTTCAGCACAGCCGAAAGCTTGGTAGGCAACAACATAGTGCTTGCGATTTTCAAGCAAGTTACCAATGCCGAGTGCCGCCAGTATTTATTGCGGCAGGCTTTTGAGGAGGCGGTCCACACCCACACCTTTCACTACATCGTTGAGTCGCTTTCGCTCGATCAGGGTGAAGTGTTCAACATGTACAACGAAGTAAACAGCATCCATAGTAAAGATAAGTTCGAGATGCAATTGACGGCCGATCTCATGCGCTCTGACTTCTCAACCTCGACACTGGAGGGGACCCAGAAGTTTCTTGAGAATTTAATAGGATTCTACGTCATCATGGAGGGAATCTTTTTCTATAGCGGCTTTGTGATGATACTCTCCTTTCATCGCCAGAATCGCATGACGGGCATTGGGGAGCAGTTTCAGTATATTTTGCGGGACGAGACCATTCATCTCAATTTTGGTATTGATCTGATCAATGGAATTAAGGCCGAGAATCCAGAGGTGTGGACTCCTGAATTCCAGAGTCGTGTGCAGGACCTCATTGAGCAAGCGGTAGAGCTTGAGGTTGCTTATGCCCAGGACTGCCTGCCGCGAGGTATTTTGGGTCTTACTGCCCCCATGTTCAGAGACTATGTGCAGTATATCACCGACCGGCGTTTAGAACGCATCGGGCTAAAGTCTCGTTATGGCTCAAAAAATCCATTTCCATGGATGAGCGAAACTATCGATTTGGGCAAAGAGAAGAACTTCTTTGAGACCCGCGTAACCGAGTACCAGACCGCTGCCTCGTTGCAGTGGTAGGAGAGGCTTTGCATTCTTGAATCGGCGGCCGGGCTTTGGGGCGGCAAAGTGGAATAGCACTCAGGATTCGTTTATAATTAACAAGGCCGCTTCGGAATCTTCGGGGGCATTTTTTTGCGGCCGGTATAGTGTTGTCCTTCCGGAGATATAATTGTTGTTGTGTGCTGAAGTTTTATGAGCGGGGCCTCAGTAACTGCCGGTGTTGCGATTGCGCCAGAACAGTTGGCCGAGAGAAGGGCTACTATTGATGCCTATAAGAGTAGCTATCCGTCTCTTTGTGATGCCTTTGAAAGAGCGCTGCGCGAGCATCTTGTCTTAAGCGGTATTACAACCATCGAAGCGCTGGAGCAATCAGCGGGGGTTGCGCGAACTGGAGATTTCACAAAAAGTCCTTGGAGTGATGCCGACCGTGAGGCGATTGGCAAGGAGACTCTTGGCGTAGCCTGCCAAAACCTTGATGCCAAGGCCATTTCGAATATTCTTGAACACATCGTAACCACCCAGCATGAAGGTTCTTTGTTGGCATACCTGTTACGGCATGACCAAGGTGAAATAAGACTTGATGAACTTCGGAAGCGCCTGGAGCGATTTTGCGAAGACCCAGGGGCAGAAAAAAAGCTCGATGTCGGTCAGAAAAAAGAGCTCGTATCAAGGCTGACTACTTTACTCCTCAGTGCCGACCCCGACTATGTCGAGCTGGCGCTCGAGTATTTCGATCTCCAAGATTTTCACCAGTTGGCTAATCGAATTATCGGCAATGGGGAGGTGGATCGAATAGGGGGCAAGGCCGCTGGACTTTTGCTTGCCGATAGGATCATCTCCAATTACCAGGAGGTAGCGGCCAAGGACCCCGATAGAACATTGGCGCCCTGGCTGCCGATTCGCATCCCCAAGAGTAGATTTATTCCCGTATCTCTTATTGAGGAAGTCATCGATCATAACCATTTCCCCTATCGCCATCTCAAGTGGACGGAAGTCGGACAGGTGGACAATCTCCACCTCGCAATTGAGCAAGCATTCCAGAATTCGCGAATTCCTCCCGAGTTTGTGGCTCCGTTACGCCGCATGTTGGAGGAGTTTGGTGATGAGCCCCTGGTGGTACGTTCAAGCAGCGCTCTTGAAGATGGGCGAAGCCATGCCTTTGCCGGAATCTATGATACCGTTATTTTCCCAAATGGGAGTGGCGGCGTCGACGACCGTCTCCAGAGATTATGGAAGTGTATTGGGCATGTATTTGCCGGTGTTTGGTCGCCCCAGGCCATAGAGTATCGGCGTAAGCATGAACTGCTGAATGAAGATGAAAAGATGGGAATTCTTATTCAGCGACTGGAAGGCGCCAAAATCGAAGACCTGCTGGTGCCTATGATGTCGGCGGTTGTGTATTCGCGCAGCCCAATCCCGTCAAACCGTGAGGGGCAAACAAGCGAAGGGTTTGCGCGCCTCGTTTTAGGATTGGGAACAAATGCGGTCGAGGGGGGCAGTAATGGAGCTCGCTTGGTGTGGCTGGCGCATCCGGAGGTTGCGGTTACTCTTGACGATCTCCCCTCCTGTCAGAGGGGTATAGCTGTATTAAATGTGACGACCGGGCAAGTAGACAGTGTATACATAGATGAACTGTTGAAGAGGCAGGGGCTACCGATTTCTC
>CAZPBV010000157.1:0-7960 GCA_964584675.1 uncultured Bdellovibrionales bacterium | reverse complement strand
CGTCACCCCCGAGGTAGCTAAACTCCTGCATCGCGTAATACAGGGGTCACGAAAGGATATGTCAAATACAATAAAGAAAAAGGACCTTGAAAAACTGAAAGAACTTCTCCTTGAGGAGAAGCGAAAGATTCTCAATCATTTACAGGATCTCACTCAATCTTCGGAGCAGGAGATTTCATCAGGGAGCGGTGATTCTGTTGATATTGCCTCGACTGAAATTAATCAGGCTAATCTTCAGAAGATAGGAAAACGCGAGTCGTATTTGCTCAAAAAGATAGATCTTGCGATGCGCAAGATGGACGAGGGGCGATACGGAGAGTGCGAATCCTGCGGCGAGCAGATTGCCGTGGCTCGGCTCATGGCCAGGCCGGTGGCGCAGCTATGTATTGATTGCAAGACCGACCAGGAAAACATGGAACGTCGCTTCAGCTCCCGTGAGGAAGTGGATGAGGACGATGTCGGCTTCTCGGAAGAATCAGAAGAATTTTAGTTGAGGGTCATCGTGCGTTGGGTTGTGAGTCGTCAAGGCGAGCGGACAACTAGGTGAGGTGTTATTCGTCTCGTAGGCGGGGTTTGTGAATTTAGGAAATCAATTATCTCAAAGAGCAGCTCGTGCTGTTGTGCTTACACCCGAAGCTGGGGAGCGCTTCTCAATAATAGGCGGTGGTGTTCGTATCCTCATTGACGGCGCGGCCTCCGGTGGACGGTGTTGTATGTTTGAATGTCCAATACCACCTGGAGAGGGGCCTCCTCTTCATCGGCATGAGCGGGAGGATGAATTGTTTTATGTCCTTGAGGGGAGATTTAAGTTTTCGGTGGACGGGCAAGAGTTTATAGGTGAGCCAGGCGCTTTTGCGTCCGCTCCTCGCGGATCGGTGCACGCATTCCGTAATATCGGCTCGAAACTTGGCCGGCTTTACGTTACGTGCACTCCAGCGGGACTGGAAGTTCCCTTTCGGGCTGTTCGCGATCCGGAGCCGGGGAGTAATCGTGACAAGCTAACACCCGAACAAGTAATGGCGGAGTTCGGCAAATACGGGATCACTTTTGTAGGCCCCCCATTGGACGTCGTTTAGCAAAGCCTTGAACTGGTGGGGGGAGAAGCTTGCAAATGCTTCGGATTTGACGCCGCGCAATGAGTTTACTGACTGGGTACTGGCGTGGCGCGACACTGTTCCTCGAAGTGGTACTCTTCTCTAGCTCGATTACCGCACATGAACGCCCATTTGCGCCATAACACCCGTGATTTGACAGTCACATAGGCATACATGGCAACATCCGAGTACGCCCAGTCGAGGCCCGGCAACCAGCTGCCAGCCCAAGGTGCGAAATTAGCGCGTCCCCCAATTGAGGTGCTGCTTGATACTAGTCTGACGACTCGAGAGCAAGAGCAAATGAGGCGCTGGGATGCACTGGCTCCATCGCAGCTTGAAAGAACTCGAGGTAACATGCGCCAGCCGGGTATTGAGGAAAGGCAGCGGTCCTTACTTGTTCATTTTCCGGAGATGGGGCGTCCGGATGCTCTGATCTTGGACTTTGGTGCCGGAGTGGGGTGCGCAACAAACCTCTTTCGTGAAAGCGGAGCCCGTGTGGTTGCAATCGAGCTATCAGGGGAAATGGTACAACTTACGAGAGACGTGCCGATTGTTCCCTACCATCGGGTGATCCAGTTTTCGGCAATTGGCGACCGGGAGCTATGGGAGCTCTCCCCGAATCCAATCCTCCCTGGGTCGGCGGACTGCATTATTTGTTATGGCGCGTTCCAAAATTTTCCGGCGAAGAGTGAAGGCCTCGGTGCCTTTGATGAAGATACTGCTCGTAAAGCCCTTGTCAGAATGAATAGGCTTCTCAAGCCCGGCGGCATACTTTCGATTGAATATCTGCCCCGGCAACCCATCAATTTCGACAAGAGCACGACAGTGATGGATCCGGTCCGATTTCGCCGGCTCTTTGAAGGGGCGGGAATGGAAGTTCACCGTGACGTCTCAGTGTTTGCATACCATCATGATAAGCTTCTGGTCGATGTGAATTATCAACTCATCGAGGGAATTAAGAACCAAGAGGTTTAGTCCTGTCTTTTTTGTTCACTCAGGATAAAAAACAACTGTTCGGGACCACGGGACCACGACGGCGAACCGCTCTGCGATTGACTCGGAGGCGTGATTCCTGGACACTGAAACCTTTAGCCTACAACCCGAGTTCGAAAATGGATACCATTCTCACTATCGCTTCCATTATGGCCGTTCTAGCCATCGGCGTTGTGAGTCCCGGTCCCAGCTTCCTACTCGTAGCACGGTCCGCTGTCGCGTATTCGAGAGGTGCAGCCATGGTGTCTGCATTCGGGATGGCCGTTGGCGCTACCATTTTATCAATTGCCGCGCTCTTTGGTTTACATGCGCTTTTAAATCAGATTCCCGCTGCCTATCTTGGCCTCAAAGTCTTTGGTGGGCTCTACTTGATTTATCTCGCATTCATGACTTGGCGCAGCGCAACGTCTCCGCTGCAAGATGGTATGAACAGGACGAGCGGCGATGCAGGTCGTTCGCACCACTTTTGGCTGGCGGCAGGAACAATGCTTAGTAATCCTAAGGCAGCAGTCCAGTACGGTGTCATATTTGCAGCTATGCTACCGAGGGCACCGTCTGCGACCCTTGTTGCAGCGCTTCCCCTAGCTGTTTTTGCACTCGAGGCGAGTTGGTATCTCGTGGTTGCATTGGTGCTGTCGGCGCCAAGCCCCAGGGGTGCCTATCTCCGTCTCAAGACTCAGATCGACCGAACGGTTGGTGTTGTGCTCAGCATTTTAGGCGTGCGGTTGCTAGTATCGTCAAAGTGAGCACAACTACGACGGATACTCTCGTGTACGAGACCAGAGATCGCAATGTAACCATTGATTAGGCTTCAGATTCCGGTAAACTTGGTGCTAACTGGTGAGGCATAGCATATATGATTCAAAAAGGTCTTATAATGCACAGAGTTAATCTAGATTCTACTCGCGCGGACGTAGAAGTAGATGGGACAGCCATAACTATCACTGCAGAAACTTGGCCGAACGGCGATTTTCAAGGCGGGTATTTATATCGTGCGCATGTTAAACTGGATCCAAATAATACATGGCGCGAGAATGTTCATCGAAGTGCTCGCTCTTGGGAATTGGCACAACGTGATTCGTCCTTATGGGAGGTGGCTCGTGGTGACGACTATAATTATTGCCATAGACCTTGGGAGATGAGGCCCTCAATCGAGCTCCTGGTCGGAGCTTTGCAGGGGGAGGGGCATACTCAGCTCGCTCGGCGAGTAGCCGACGCTTTTGGGATTAAATTCTAAGCAGAGTAACTGATAGCACCGAGCAGCCGGGCACTTTCCCCAGAGAAGGTTCGAAACATCGCCTAAGCCTTGCTGCCGACACATTATAATCGATTGGATGTTCAGCAAACAGGTGAGGAAACTCGACGGAATTCGAACTTTGCGATGCTGGGGATCCACAAGATGGAATGTGTTCTTCCCTCGAAGATGCGTTATCTGAACATGGCACCCCTTATCAAACCCTTCAAGCTGACCGGCTGGTTCCTATTTGGTTCCACCTTTAGCTTGACCCACCAAGTTTTCAATGGGGAAGTTTTCAATTCGGAAGCGAGTGAATATTCGTATCCTCCTCACCGGCGACCGTGGATAATATTGGCCTTTCAAGCATACACGTGGTTCCGCGAATCTGACGCAAACCGTTGTTCCTTGAACAATATTGAAGGCTCGGTAACCTTTCAAAGTGCGCAGTCTTTCAGTTATAGTCGCCCAATTAAGTGGTTTGCTTTTCTCTAACTAGCAAGGAGATTCCTGTGTACGAGACCACAGTAATCGCACTGTCTGGACCTGGATTGACCTATAAGACGCTAAGAGACGCCATATATGAGGCCTTTCAGGAATGGCTCGCAGGGAACAACGTCGAAGTGATTTCGATAGCGATTTCCATCCAAGAGGTCAATGGCCTCTTGAGCATTCTATGGAATTTGGTCTTTTTCCGATGGGGAATCCGGTCGCATGGTTGTATGATAGTGGTTTTCCGGAAAAAGGAATGAGCTGCCGGCTCTGGCCTGTCTCCTCCGTTATGGGGACAACTTCTCTTCTTTTCACAAAAGATTCGCACAAAATACTATGCCTCGGCAGAGCAAGACAATGAAGAATTTAATGTGGGCTGTCTGATGCCTTAATGAAAGATTCCCCTAAGAGATAACAAGCGCGTCGAGGCAGCTTTGGCCCCGGTAGATTTGCAAACCTTCAGGTGCTACACTGCGCCGAGGCGCTCCAGTGCTGCTATCTGTTCAGACTTTAATAGTATATCGGGCATCCTGACAAGCTGTTGAAACAACTGGAGAGGGTTTTATCATGTTAGACTTGGCGGTTCTGCGAGATGATGTGGCTGACGCCGCTGCTGACCGCGGATGGATCGGCCTGCTGTTGCTAGTCCTTGCCGGTTCCCTTGCTGTCCTCGGATGGTATAGCGGGTGGCCAGGGTTGGTATGGCGGCTTACGTGGGGTTTCCCACTTGTGCTGTCACTGCTGACTTTTGCCAACGCGCTCGGAATGGCGCGGGCGGCAAGAATGATTCCTGCGTGTTGAGGGAAGCGACGCTTCGAGCGAGTGCTTGGCGGCGCAACCTCTGCCGTGGGATCCCCACAGCGGTTAGGTTGCCCGTCCTTTGTAAAGTGCTCCATATTAATTGAGTTCCGGACAGCTTTGCGACTTCCCGGCAAGTTTTCTAAGTGCGCGCTGTGCTTTTAAGGATAGCCTCTTCAACTTAACACGACTTCGCTTTACCTGTTTGCGATTGGACTTGGTCTTAAATGTTGCAGCGCTCTTTGAAAGAAGAGTCTTCCCACTTCGCCCCAGCTCGTTAAGCTGGCTGCGAGCAGTCTTAAGAAATGAGTTGTAACTTTCTGTGTTGCACTCATTGGCCTTAGGGCAAGCGCTTCTCACAATAAGCGGAGTGCTGCTCACGCTGTCAAGAATATTTGATTGTGTCTCAATCGCAGTAGACTGAGTTGATCTCAAGTCTGCAATAAAGGTGTTTGCAGCCTCTTCGCTTAAGGAGGAGCTGGCTAAATTGGCTTCAATTGCTATCTGACCATCCAAGAACTGCTTGAGAGCGGTTACGGCACTACGTGCCGCTGCCTTCGCATTGGACTTATTAGAAAATTTGCACCCATCATCACGGTAATCGATCGATGTTGAAGAGACCCCTGTCGCCGTAGCAACACTACCCGCTACAACCGTGACCGAGAGCGTCGATGGTATAAACGAAATTCCGTCACCTCTAAAAACAAGGGTATAGTCTCCTGGAGCGACGGACTCAAATTTGTAGCTGCCGTCAGATTCGATAGAAACCGTCTGCAATACCAGAGAATCATCAGATAAGAGGCCAAAAGATGAAGAAGACGATGACCGAGAGGCAAGCAAAGTTACTTCGCCGCTACATTGAGTATTGGAACTGCAGGTTACATTGACGATGTTTCCCTCGATCGAATCTGTAGCAGACGTCGACGTTCCCGAATCTCCAGAACAAGATCCCGAGTACACATAGAACATATTCTTGCCATAACTACCGACGGGGGTGTCACTCTTGAGTCCTGTCGCTATTATTGGTCGAGCCGGCTCGGGAATGAGAGACCAAAACATGCTGAAGGGCGAATAGATTACTAAGCTTTTGCCGGGGGCGGTGTATTTATACTGGGAGTCTGCCGTATAGGTTCCAGATAACGTACGATAGCGTTCTGTTGGTAAGTTGCACTGTACACACACCACGGCCGGTGGTGTAACTCCGGGAGTCGGTGTCGCTGTTGGGGTGGGCGTAGGAGTAGGAGTGGGCGTAGGCGTTGCACAAGCATTCGCAGAGACTTCCGGTGCCGGAGATGATCCATTGGAGGCATTATACATGAGGCCAACGGGAGAGGGTCCTGAATCAATTGAATTATAGGCGTATGGGTATCCGTAAACTGCATTGCTAAAGAACCAATTCTGGCCGGAGGGGTAGAGGACGTGGGTGCCATTAAGTACGAATTCACCCTGACTGCTTGGGCCTGTATAGGAGCCATTCCATTCGCTACTACCGGCTCCGGAAACACAAACGTCCGCGTGAAGGTCGGGGATTATTACGCAGATGAAAATTGTAGGAATATAAAGAAAACGAAGTAATGATTTCATAGAACAATGCTTTGTTAATTACGTGAAGTCGCAGCAGTCACTTATGTTTCGCTCCAGTGGCTGCGGGAGCCATCCCTGGCTTGCCGTAGGAGTGTGATCCCATTTCAGGATCACATCCCTAGGCAATTCGCCACTATTTTGGGAATTCTTTAAGCAAAAACAGTATATTGAGCATGTACCTGTCTGTACTCATGATTGAAACGGCTTCTACGCACTGAATGTAAAAGTCAATCCAGTCCAAAACTCGTTCGAAGTGTTCTCGTCAACTCCGTAGGTGTAATTGAGTGTTGGCGTAACTCCGATATCTCCCAGATGTAAATCAAAAGATAGCCCTCCAGTAATTTGGACGAGGCCGTTGTCGTGATAGACCCCGTGGCCATCCGAGGCGAACCCGAGCGCGAGAAATGGCGTCACAGCAAAACAGTCTCCCAGAGCGTCGGCGGTCACCTCATGACTGAAACCGAGCTCGTAGTATTGAGTATCAAAGCTGTCATAGTCGTTATAGAAGCTAATGGTAGGGGAGAGCGCAATATCTCCCGTGAGAGCAAAAAGGTATTCCCGAGTTCGAATCTGCGCATTGGTGTTGTCATGCGGAAACGTATACCAGTAGTGGCCGAGCGCAACGCCGACAGGTCCGAGGGCGAAGTCCCAGCGAATGGAGTAGTCTACTTCGGTAAAATTTTCATCCTTGCGGTCTGACTCGCCCGATACATGGGACCACACGTTGCCCGAAATCGTTCCAAAGTGTGGCAAATAGTATGACGGCGTCACCGAGGGCTGTAGGGAGAGGCCGTCATAATAGTTAAATCCGCGAAACATGTAGTCGCTAAAGAAGCCCATTGAAGCATCAAGGGCGAATCCCTTAGACGGAGCCTCTTGGGATAGAGCGGCTATCGGAAGCCAAATAATTACGGTAAGGAGAAAGGAGAAAAATGATTTCATGAGGGATCTCCCCGCTGTTGCAAATTCTCATTGGTATAGTCGTCCCACGAGCGATAATGGTTAAGCGGGATATGTGAAACACAGTTATGAAGACATCTGCCCCTTCGGTAAGAGTCATTAAGGTCTCGCGGCACTATCAACGGGGTATCGAGAATGTGGCGGCCCTCAGTGATGTTACTCTTGATCTTTGGCCCGGCGAGTTCGTAGGTCTGAGCGGTCCGTCGGGAAGTGGCAAGACAACACTCCTAAATATCATTGGACTGGCGGACCGTCCCGCGTCGGGCGATGTTTTTTTTAATCAAGAGCGAATTAATTTCGCCAATGAGGGCCAGCTGGTGAGGTTGAGGCGGCAATCTCTTGGGTACGTATTTCAGCATTTTAACCTTCTTCCCACGCTGAGCGCGCTTGATAATGTGGCTTCTTCTTTGGTACTCGGAGGCCTTTGTTTGGGTAAAGCGCGGGAGATCTCTCGTGTTGAACTTGGGCGCGTTGGTCTTGCTGATAGGGAACGGCACTTACCGTGCCAGCTTTCAGGAGGCGAGATGCAGCGTGTAGCGATTGCGCGAGCCTGCGTCTCACAGCCGACAGTTATTCTTGCAGATGAGCCGACTGGAAATCTCGACAGCGTTTCGGGGATGGTGGTTTTAAACTTGCTGCATGAGCAGGCTATCGCAGGCGCAACGGTGTTCATGGCTACCCATAGCGAGCACGCTCGGAAGTTTTGTTCCCGGTTGGTAACGTTACGTGATGGAAAACTCGTTAATGAAACTCATCCATGAAAAGGGCGCGGCTTGAAATGCAGTGGGCAGCGCTATCCTGGTGG
>CAZPBV010000156.1:0-7980 GCA_964584675.1 uncultured Bdellovibrionales bacterium | reverse complement strand
ACTCAGATCAAGAGCTTTCCCCTGCGGCATGCCCTCAACCACATCATAGAGCACCACATCTCCCAAATTTCGCATCCCGGCAAGCAATGCCAGGGTGCCGCCAATTTGGCCGGCGCCAATCAACGCAATCTTATTTCTCTTTTTCATTCTTTTGCTCCTCATGAATTTCCAGCTTACTATCTTTACTTGAGCCGTCTGAAATTCCCTCGCTTATAAACTCGTCTGCCTGTGGATTCGCGGCACCTGCCACGGGCTGTTTCTCTCGCAAGGCCTCGACAATACCGACCTGCCCTAATAGCTCGTTGGTATCAAGCCGCTGTAGTGCCATGCTCCCCTCGCCCTGATTGACAACGACAAAGCGCGGATTCGCCTCGCGCAATTGGCGCGCAATCTCAAGCTTGAGAAGCTCCCTACCGCCTCGCCCCTTTAAGGCCGCCACCTGCTCCTTAAGCCCCTCCCCTTCGGCCTTTCCCAAGGCCAAAATTCCCTGCGCTTCATTTCGCTTAGCCTCATCGTAGGCGTCGCCCTTAAGCACTGCCTGATTCTTATACCCGGTGGCCTCTTCGATCAATCGATTAACTCGTGCCTGCTCAACTTTGAGCTCCTGCTGCTTTTTAGCCTCTACCGTCCTAATGCGGGCGCGTTCACGGTCGGTATCTTCGCGCATCTTTTGAATTTCCGTAAGTTTTTCCTGGTAGCTATCGTCGACACGTCCGTCGCTCAACAGTCGTTCGAAACGAAAGTCATCCAAGATCACCCTCACTATCCGGATGCCGTAAGGTTCCAGTAGGGACTGCATTGCATGCTGCGCCTTGTCGATGGCCTCGTAACGATCCTTCTCTATAAGAAACTGGGCCGTGGAAATTCGGCTCATGGCGGTTCGAATATGCGAACGCGCTACCGACGTCACCAATTGCTGCACTTCAGAGTCGGACGTTGCCCCTTCCCCAATGAGGTGCATCAAAGACTCCGCATCCGGCATAACGCGGTAACGAATCGTAATCGCCAACGCCACCTCATTACCATCCGAAGCTCGTGTATTAACAAAACGTCCCCCTTTTCCCTGAGCAGTAAAACTCCCCGGCCAGGCGATATCATGTTCAGAAGCGTCGAAACGATAAATACTGTCAAAAGGCCATAGGAGAAACGCCGTCTGACCCGGCTTTACCACCTTCTCTGACACACCTCCTAGAGGCGGCGGCAAATCACGATAGCGCACCCCCACTTCTGTAGGCCCCATAGTTTCACTCACCTCTCCGCAACCAGAAAGCATCAGGGCGACAAAGCCGACAAGTATCAATCGAAAAATCATTCCGCCCCGCCTCCCTTATGAGTGTCAGCTCCGAGGCGCTCCATCCAGTCATGTACATCATAGGGATCAAGATTGGAGACGATGCCGCCCTTAATAGACCCAAGCAAAGGAGCAAGTTCTCGCGCCACATAGATGTCAGCGCTTTCAGCGTCGGCAAAGGCTTGGGCTCGCAACGTATCCACCTCGGCCCGAGCTTTGGCTACGGCGAGGTCGCCCTGCGCCTTCTTTTCATTTTCATACAAATCGCCCTGGGAGCGGATAACACGCGATTCGTTCTGCCCCTTCACCCTGAGAGTTTCTATATTGGCATCAAGTTTTGCCGCTACCTGCTCAAGGTCGGCCTGTACCTCGGCAAGCTTGCTTCCAGCCTCATTCAGCTGCTCTTCTTGTTCTTGAAGATTTTTAAGGAAGATAGCTTGGTCAATTCTCTCTTCACGGTAGACTATTCTCCGCGGAAGGAGCGCAACAACCTTTATCCCGTACTGACGAAGCCCTTCATTCATTCGACCGAGCGCCTCGTCAAAAAGAGGCTCTCGTTTTTCAGGTTTATAGAAATCCCCGGCTAAGACCTTAGAGGATGCGCGCTTGACCTCGTCGTCTGCCACCTTGCGTATGGTATTTTGCCACGCATCCCGTGTAACTCCAATCTTGCTCAATAGCTCGGCGGGCCCACCATGGAATTGAGGGTCCTTTCCGGACCCTTGTCCTGAGAAAGAAAACGAGTAGAACTGAAAAACAACTGAAATATCCAAATCTATCGTCGCGCGATCGGCCGATTGAATTTCAAGCGGTGGAAGCTCGGTCCAGCCGCCCTCTCCCGCCTGAACACCATCGGGTTCGCGTTGAAAATGGACCATTTGCACCGTCTGCGGAATGAGGTGCACTGTCGAATAAATCTCCAATGGATCTCCCCAATGCTTTCCCGGGGTAAGTCCTTTCTCGGAATACCCTTGCGCCGGCCCGAATTTCACCTGACGAACGCCAAAATAGCCCGGCGGGACTGTATAACCGAACAGCACAAAAAAAATGAAATATCCCGCGGCTCCCATCAAGAACAGCAGGACAGTCAAGCTCAAAAGCTTAGTCATGCCGCGCTGTGAATTCAAACTGTGAGAAACCGCCATAACGGGTTCTAACTTAGATCGGATTGACTGCCAGGGGAACAATGATGCCAGAAAATTCAGGAAAAAATGCGGCTCAAGCGCTGCGCCATAGTGATTATGGGCGCTGGGTTGCGAGGTTTTCCGTTAACGAGCACTTCGTAGTGCAAATGCGGACCGGTTGAACGGCCCGTGGAGCCGGCAAGCGCAATAACCTCACCCCGACACACCCGCTCGCCGTCGCTGACAAAAGCTTTCGACAAGTGAGCAAAGCGAGTGACCACGCTATCAGAATGGGCGATATCCACCATTAAACCGTAAGTTCCATTGCGGCGCACTTGCCGCACGATGCCATCGGCAGTCGCCAAAATGTGACTACCTTGGGACAAGGAGAAATCAATCCCCTCGTGCATACTCAAACCGCCGTGAAACGGAGAGTACCGATAACCGAAACCTGAACTCACATGGCCCGAAGCCGGTAATGCAAATGGGATCATTTTTAAGATATCAATGTAGCGATCGAGCACCTCAACTAAATCGCGGTCATTATCTACTGCCAAAGGGGAGTTCGGGCCGCCTGACACCAGGGAACTCTGCTCAAAACCGTCGATTTTTGACTCGATATCCAGCGATGAGCAACGATCGCCGGACCCATCGTCACAGTCAATTTCAGCGCCGCCAATTCCTTCATCATCGGAACCCTTGCGCGCCTGCTTCTCCTCACGCGGCAACAGCCCCATCGAAGAAGCGGAGCGAATCACCGCGCTCAGCTCTTCAACCCGCTGCTTGAGGTTTCTTTCATAGCTCAGCACACGGCCATTGACCGACATGAGATTATCGACCTTACTCTTCAGCTTTTCATTCGAAGTCAGAAGAGTTTCCCGGTCTGTTGAAAGTTTTTGAATGTGGAGAAAACTTTTGGCACGCTGAATTTGCACCCGCGCGTAGTCAGACACCACATACAACATACTGCACGCCACCACCGCGCCCGCGAGGCTGCACGCAGCCAAAACCCGCAGACCAATGCGCAGTTTACGTACCTTGCCGTCTTTAGACGGGACAATCCATAAGCAAAGGTCTCGGTCAAACGGAAGCTTCATTGCGTACGACTTTCCTTTAAACTGCTTAAACTTTCTTGAGAGTCTTGTAAACTCGCAAGATCTGCGCCGAAAGAAGCTACGAAAATTCAACTATAGAATCAACCAAACGCCAATCGAAATAAAACGTCGTCTTTTTAGCCTGACTTCGGTCGCAGATATTTGGATGACATTTCCAGTGGTGATGGCTCAGATCGTTGATGTACAGGGTAACATACTGATCTTAAGTGTTATTTGCCGTCGAAATCAGTTCCCGAGCCGACTCCCGTGCAGCTGCTGTTATATGATAGCCGGCCAGCATACGCGCAACTTCGTCAACTCGCTCTTCGATACTAAGCTCTCGTACGGCGCTTCGGGTGCTGTCCTCAAAGACCTGCTTATCAACAATAAAGTGGTGGTCCGCCATGGAGGCAACTTGTGGCAAATGCGTAATGCAGAATACCTGCGAATATGCTGCCAAGCTCTTGAGCTTTTCCCCAACAGCCCTAGCCACACCGCCCGAGATTCCTGTATCCACCTCGTCAAACACCAAGACATTAACTCCCATTTGATCTCTCAAGGCCTTCTTGAGCACCAACATGATGCGGGAAAGCTCTCCGCCTGAGGCAACTGATTTGAGAGATTTAAGAGGCTGGCCGCGATTTGCAGACATGACAATCTCGATCTTATCCATGCCCATACCGCACAGTGGAATCTCCTCAAATACCACGTCCATGGCCACACCCGGCATGCTGAGCTCCGCTAATTCTGCGCATACCGCCGTCACCAGGGCCCGGGCGGCTTCCTGTCGCAAAGCTCTTAAATCGCGGGCACGCGACTCAAGTTGTCGCCTTTCCTCCTCGACCTGCCTCTCAAGACCGGCCATATCGGACGCTGAACCGGAGGAGCTCAGCTCAGCCGCGCTCTTATGCAGAAGCTCGATGAGCGCATCATCAGAGGCGCGATACTTCCGCTCAACCCGCGCAACCTCGGCTAGTCGTTCACGTAACGCGCCGGCGTTCTCCTCATCAATTTCAAGGCCCGAGATATACCGCCTCAGCTCGGCGTGGAACTCAGTTAACGCGGCACGCGCACCGAAAAACAGTTCTCCCAGTGGGGCGGCCCCAGGATCCAACCGAGTGAGTTCGTGGGAAAGGCTCGCGACCCGTTTTCCCTGCGAGATCATCCCACCATCGCCGTCAAGCTCGGCATCGAGCAACGAACCGAGCGCGAGGAGCCGTTCAGCATTAGTAATTTTTTTTAACTGCGCTTCGAGATCGGCGCGAACCCCCGGGTAGAGATCTAAGGGTTCAAGCTCCGAAACAATTTCAGAGAGACGCTCGCGGCGCTCATCCTGCTTGGAAGCGTCAGCTCGCAGAGCTTCCAAACGTTCCGCATCCATGCGCCATGCACTGAATGATTTGCGAAAATCGTCTGCGCGGGAAGAAAGGCCGGCATAACTATCAAGAAGATCCAGATGGTACCGAGGTTCCAGGAGGCGCACCTGGTGATTCTGGCCGCACACATGAATAAGCCGCTGCATCACCTCGTCAAGAACGCTTAGAGGAGCAAGCCGGCCATTCATGAAAACCTTGCTCTTGCCGCTTCGTGAGAGGGAACGGCTCACCAAAAGCTCCCCCTCGCCTTCACGAGCAATATCGGGAAGCTCCTCCAGTATGCTCTGAGCAACCCGGCTCAAATCAAAGGTCCCGTGCACCTCACAGCATTCTGTAGCAGTACGAATAGGCGAAACCTTCGGCTTGGCACCCATAAGGAACTGCACCGCCTGGAGAATAATAGACTTCCCTGCCCCCGTTTCGCCGCTCAAAACATTGAGTCCGGGATGGAACGAGATCTCCTGATTCTCTATCAGGGCAAAATTAACAATATGCAAGTCTGTTAACATGCAATCCTAGAGTCGGTTTGATCAATAGAAGGAGCACATACTGAGGGGTCCTTATGAAACCATTTCTACGCATTATTGGGAATGCCCCAATTGAGCTTGGTGCGTAAAATCTCAAAGTATCCGCAGCTTGGCGAGGAGACATAGGCCACCTCGTGATCAGCCCAAACGATGGTAATTTGATCACCGGTCCTTATCGGTTCGGAAACTTGCCCATCGACTGTCAGGTGCACCTCGCCGCTGTAGTCGGGAACCGTAATAGTAATAGGTTGATTGAGAGGCAGTATAAGAGGTCTATTGGTAAGGGAATGCGGGCAGATAGGCGTAATGAGCACCACCTCCAATGAGGGGTAGGCTATAGACCCTCCGGCAGCCAACGAATAGGCGGTTGAACCGGTGGGCGTAGCTACGATAACACCGTCGGCTCGCACCCGCATTATCCCCTCGTCGCCGACCGATATATCCAAGCCAAGCAATTTTTCCTGGGCTCCCTTGAGCACCACGGCATCATTAATAGCTTGGGATCGAAAAATTTCCTTGTCTTCGCGTTTTACGGTAACGAGCAACATGCGTCTTCTCTTGAGGGCTGCCTTCTTCTGAAGAACGCTCTCAAGCACGGGAAACAACTCTTCGGGCGCTATCTCGGTAAGAAACCCCAAGTTGCCGAAATTGACACCGATAATAACGGGCGATGGACCTTGAACATGACGAGCAATGCCTATGAGGGTCCCATCTCCTCCAAGAGTAATAATAGGATTGGCAAGGGAGACAAGTTTCTCCGGGTCGACAACTGTCACCCCATCGCCCAAAATATCCGCAGTTTCCTTCTCGCACAGGATCGAAATGCGATGTTGCTCACCATACGACAAGACTTGGCGCGCCAAATCAGCAGCACGCTCAATACCAGGTCGCACGACTAAGCCAACGGTCGTCATCTTATTTCCTTCCATGCTCGGCAGACTGTTGAACCCCAGCATCATCTTTTTTGAGAACACGTTCAATACGTTCCTTGGCCACCTCTTGAGAGCGAAACTCCTCACCCGCTAAGCTTGCAGAAAGGCGCCCTGGGCTGGAGGTAACGGCGTCGTATGTGTCCTTCCACGCTTTCCCCTCTTGTTCGGGCAACGCGTCTGACACTCGCAGAGGCTCGTATCCGCTGACATCGAGTGCGGCATTTCCCAATACCCATAGCGCATAGGGCGGGAAGACTATGGAGGTCCCCACCATCAGGGCGGTTTCCCCCACACCCTGGCCGTATAGCCAATTGTTGCCTACCTCTCCAAGAAGTTCACCTGATTGCTCGGGAGTGAGCGGTTTTTGGGTAACCTCCCGCACGTCTATCCCGGTCATGGTATCAGCCGGGTCGGTCTTTTCTTGAATAACCCCGCAAGAAAGCAGAGACGACAGCAAGAAGGTCCAAACCCAGGGCGAGAAATTTCCGGCAACTGGCTTCATAGATAGCTAAATGGTGCACCAAACCGACGCAATGCGGAAGGTCCATTTCGCACTAAATAAAAAAACGTTTTACGTTTTTTAGCTGGGGGTAGTCAAAAATTTAAGGCACATTAATTGGGTTCTCAATCATCTCTCTCATTTGTATGTAGCAAGGAGATTGTTCAATGAAATATTCTTTAGGTCTTGCCGCTGTTCTTTGCACGCTAGCCACAGCACTACCGGCGAGTTCTGCACAAGCCGATGAAAAGCTTACCAGCGAGGGGATTGGCGGCTACATGGATTCCAAGCATCGAAATCCTGTCCTGGCAATTTCTATTGCTCAACCGACCGACCCGGCTCGCGTTAAAATCACGGCCGATGCTTCGGTTCCCAATGAAGAACTGAACGAATATCCAATTCGTTTCGACTTCTTTGTAAACGGCAGGCTTTTTTCCAGTCAAATTCGTTCGCGTGCTCTCCCGACCCCGGTCGGGGTTGATATCGGCCGTGACATTGCAACCCTGCCCTTTAACTACAGCGTAGTGGCCACCGTCATACACCCTAATCGCCAATACACTTCCATGATTGAGGGGGCCGTTTTTGAGCAAAATTTGGTCTCCACGTTCGATTGCACGGCGACACTTACAAAAGCGGCGCAAACCGAAGACGCTGAGGATACCGTTGAAGAGTTTGTCGGCAATGACATTCAAACCGCTCAATCAGCAAGCAAAACTATTACCTTTAACTTCCAAGGAAAAGAAGCTGCTAGCGGTGATAGTCTTGATTTCCAAGTAACGCTTCAAATTAACACCGATGACTCAACAGCCAGTGGCAGTCTCAGCTACACTCGCGATGGGGAAACCACGTCGGCTGATGTGAGCGGGGACGTTCAGCTCGATGACAGCGGCCAGTTGTCATCATTTACTTTGAGCAACGACGATTCGACGGTGGAACTGAGTTGTCTATAAGAAGCGAAAGCGCATCAGTCGACGCGGCGGGAAGGATCGGTTAGTAGATACTTATAGCAGCCGCCGCTGTCGAAATTAACTTTCACTATGATCGAACCATAGGTACTGCGATAATCGCGGCCCGTATGCTCAAAGTCCTGGTAGGCGCAACGATCGCCATCGGCATCGGGATTAGCGCAGCCCTTAT
>CAZPBV010000155.1:5067-8181 GCA_964584675.1 uncultured Bdellovibrionales bacterium | reverse complement strand
CTTGTTGCTGTTGTGGCAAAGCGCTGGTCCCCATTCCGCACCTTTGGAGTTATCATGCTCGGCGCGGGAATTGCGGGGGTGGTTCTTTTTGTATGCGCCCCCTACTTTTTTCTTGATTACTCCACCTTTCGCTCCCATGTGACCGAGCAAACATCCATGGTGCGCGGGCTGTGGAGACCACCATATACATTGCAGTACCAAAACACGTTGCCTTACCTCTATCACCTACGCGAAATGTTCCACTATACCATGGGAATACCGATAGCCCTTGCCTGTGTGCTTGGAATCGCGGTTGCCATCTTTCAACTCGGTACCCGCTTCTCCACCGGCCAGGCAATCCTGGTTATCTGGATAGGAACTTTTTTCGCCGCAACTGCCGGATTTCAAGTAAAGTTTCCACGTTACCTTTTGCCAATCTACCCTGCTCTTTTTATTCTTGCTGCTCAAGCCCTTGTCATTTTCGCGCAGGGTCCTAGCAGTCCGCAAAGCCTCTTTCGTCCAACTTTCGGAGCGCGCCGTCTTGCCAAAGGGTTTCCCCGTTTGAAGAAATTCGCAGCGGTGGTGTGTGTCCTCGTGGGCTTCGTGGGTTCCGTCATGACCGGCAACATGATAGGTGGCTCTCACTTGACACTACTGTGCGTTGCCCTCTTGGTAATCGGCGCCGTCCTTTTGGGCGTGTTATACCAGACGACACGGCAAGTACCTGGGGGGCCTCAAGAGGTACGACGCTATCCCGGCTGCACGTCTATCCCGGGAGAAACGACAAGTACTCGCGACGCAAGCTGCAGGGGCCCGTTCAGCATGATTGAACTCCTCGGACTCTCTGCTCTGTGTATAGCGGCGGCCCTCATTCGTCTTGTCGCGCTCCAAGAAATTCCTTTTCAGCTTCACAACGACGAAATGAATGCAGGCTTGGCGGCGCTCTCTCTTTTGGGCCCCCGTTCTCCCGCCCTCTTTTCAACGGGCTGGCTCTCTCAGCCTCAACTGAGCTATGTAGCCGCGGCAACTCTCTTACGTTTTACCGATAACGGTCTACTTGCGTTAAGGCTATCGTCGGTAGCATGGGGCCTTGCTTCCATAGGCGGCCTCTACCTGTTCGTGCGCGCACTTTCAGGCGTTCGCCCTGCCTTTTTCAGTGCGCTGCTGCTTCTGATTTCACACTGGCATATTCACTTTAGTCGAAGCGGCTACACATATATGCAGGGCGCAAGCATCATTCTGCTGGCGCTCGGGTGCACTATCTACGCCTTTAGGATTAAACGTTTCGAAATTGCGGTAGTCTCCGCCTTCTTGTGCTCTATCGCCTTGCAGACTTCGCCCCAGAGTCTAATTCTTATAGCAATTCTCGTTATATGGTGTGTGCTCAGAATTTCACTTCCCCGATTTCGCCGCCCCGGTGACAAGCCATTGGTAGCTGTCTTATTGGGGAGTATGTGCCTTTTTGTCATTCCGGTAGCAGTCGGCTGGAGCACTCAGACCAATGGAATACCCTGGAGTGAGCAGAACTACTTCCTCTTTGCCGAGCAGCACTGGAAACACATAGTTTCAGTATACCAATCAACGGACTGGCTCCACATTAGCAAGGCTCAACTTATCAAGTGTTTAAGTATCTTTCTGACTGACGGCGACAGCAGCATGCAATATGGTCTACCTGCTCCTGTACTCGATCATGGAAGCTTCGTCTTTTTTGTCATTGGACTTACCGTATCAATGAGAAGGAGTGCAAAAGACAGTGCTCGTGCCCTTGTCGTGCTGGTGTTCGCCAGCTTATTTATTACTTTTGGGGTTTTGTGTATTGATCCACCGTCTCTGCCCCGGCTACTGCCGGCATGTCTTTTCATCCCTCTCTTGACGGCGCTTGGACTTGAAGAAGTGCTCCAGATGGCCGAGAAATCGACCTTACCGAAATCTTTCCGTGCCGCCTTTTCAGGACTCGTAGCAGCCACCCTTGGTTGGGCAATCATTTGGAATATACACTCCTATTTCAACATCTATACCGACCTGCACCATGACCGTCGCGACACCATAGCGCGATTACTCTTGACTCATCAAAATGCCGCCACAGTAGTGAACGCGACCGGTGTGCCCGAAGATTTCAATTTCGAGTCCTATAAATTTGTAGCGCCTGAAACTTTGAAGATTAATGCTCCTCACCCCTCGATGTTATCGGTAGAAACGCTCCTTTCTCCTGATTCTCAAACACTGATCCTCGTGTCCCTCGACTCTCCCCTCATAGAGCAACTTCGGGCAAAATATCCCGTTGTCACGGAAGGTACGGAAGAACAATTTGCCTGGGTGCTATGCTCGCCGCCCCTGAGCTCTCCTGGTTCGTTCAACCCAGGCAGAGTCAAGTAGCGTTCACGGCACAAGCCTCATCGGCGCTTGACGCGCATCAAAACAAGTCACAACTCTCTTACCATCCATGTATCACACCCAAAGTGCCCCGTTGATCCAACCGGACGAGGCAATTTCTTAAACCCGGACATCTCGTACAACCGATTAGCAGCCGTCATGGCGCATAACGTTTCAAGATACATCGAACGATACCCTGACTTGCGCGCCGCTATCATCATGGTATCGATGAGGCGCTTACCGAGACCCATTCCACGCGCCTCAGGAAGTAAATACATCTTACGAAGCTCGCAAACTTCCGGTTCGCCTCCTTCGAGCGGGCCATATCCAGCCCCACCTAAAATTTTTCCCCGCTGTTCGGCCACGACATAGCCGCTGCGACGGGCGCGATAGGCATGGGTAAGATCAGAAAGTTCCGCATCCTGCCATGCAAAGCCGGCGCGATTTGCCCCGAATTCAGCGAGCACAGTACGAATAATGTTGGCCATTGCAACATTGTCGTTCGCAGCAATAGGACGAATTGTCACTTCCTGGATGGCCCGAGACCGCCTCAGCGCTGCAGCATACCAACGCAGCCCCTCTACCACCGTAGAAACTTGATCCTGACTTAGCTGATGCAAGGCCGCCTGCACTCTCTCGTCTGCGCGACTATGAACCTTTCCGAGAACCTTGCGCCCTTCCGCGGTAAGACGCATCGGCTTGCGCCGCCCATCACCCTCGCCCGTAACAGCCTCGACCCATTTTCTTTTCATCAACAAAGAA
>CAZPBV010000155.1:4073-5057 GCA_964584675.1 uncultured Bdellovibrionales bacterium | reverse complement strand
AGTCGTTCAGCCAAATCTTGCACACTCAACACTCCGTTTTTCTGGAGCTCGATCAGTAGGTGACTTTGGGCATGGGAAAGCCCGGTACTAAGGCAATCGGTGCTTAAAAAGCCAAGTTCTCGAACCATGGCGCGAGAAAACTCTCTCACTGCCGCCACCGCCGATCCGGTATCTTCTGCTAATGATTTTGTATCCATAGGCGGCCCCCATTTAGTTGTATGTTACAACTATCATGTTGTGCATAAAAACTCAATCTCAAAGAGGAAGTGTTTCCTTTCCGTAGAACATCCCCTCCCGGGCTCATCCAGTGAACATACAGCCATGACCTCTCTCGTCACCGTGCTCTCGTCGGTACATGAAATAAGGAATTCTTATAAGGAAACAACGAGGACCGAACTAGTGTAAAATCTTGCAGCGTCTGGAAAGGGCAAGAGATGCTCTCTTTTAAGGGACTAACAATGAAACAAGGAATAGGGCAACAAACACTTCCACAAGGAACGGATGCACAAGATCGGACTGAGACAAACAGGGTTCATTCTTTACCACTGCACCTATTGTCTTTCACGTCATCGTGGCGCAGTCGGGCCTGGCTGGCGGGAATTGGGCTTTCCATGACCTCATTGGGACTTCCGGCAATTTCGGGCTGTTCTGACTCAGTTGCCGGGAAGCAGGACACCGGGAAGGAGCATGTCGTGAGCCTGGCCGCGGGAATGGATCCTGAGTTACCTTCCGTGCCCCCCCTCCTACGGATTGAGCGAGATACATTTATTACCGCTGCGAACTACAGAAGCATTGCGCAAGAGCAACAGGGAGAACTGGTCTACAACCCCAGGAATTTACATAAGATCCCGCTTCTGCTTGAACCCGAAGCGGCCATGGTTAAAACCCCTGAACTGGATAACGCAATTTCCACTGCTCAACAAGTCGGCCAAATGCCCGACGGCACTCCTCTCTATGCTATTGAGTTTCCCTTAACGCTTCTTT
>CAZPBV010000155.1:2344-4063 GCA_964584675.1 uncultured Bdellovibrionales bacterium | reverse complement strand
GGGGACTTGAGAATGCTGACGAAAAAATTGAGGCCGCCAATCTGAGAATTATGGACTATGGCACCCTGCGTTTCGCCTGGCGTTCCGCCAATCAATCGCCCAGCGAACGCATGCTGGTTGGAACTTGGCCTTCGTCCGAACAGGGTACTCAATTCCCACAGATTACCGTCGTTGGATCAGATGGCCTTACTCCCGCTGAGGTTCTTACCGTGAAAATGGTGGGAAGCCAAAAGGACCTGGCTGCTTTGCGCGATAGCGCATTGCTAGAAGTCGGTTACTCGTATCTATCGGGCACTATCATTGATGGTGTCCCTGTGGATCGTCAAGAGTTGTTTGTCCCTGTCAACTTCTACGCTCCGACACCCGGCCCAGAGATTCATTCGGATGTCCTGCGCATACCGGTACACTTTGCCCAAGGAGCCGTAAAGCGTGGGGATGGCGAAATCGGCTCAAGCAAAGGAAAGGATCTTGAATTCTATTGTACAACCAACAATCTGCGGTTCGATGGCCAAGTGGCAACGATTAACTTTGACTATGGACTCATAGAGCTGGGAGGAAATAACTCATGGATAGCATGTGAGGGCGATTTCGCCGGAACAATACCGGCTGGAAGAATAGTAAAAACCATTGGTGAAGGCGCCGGTCATGCCAACTGGCATTATAGACATACGGGTGAACAAGGTGGTTGGTGCGGACCGGAAGGAGCCAGCCTTGGCTCACATCAAGGATTTCAGGGTAGCTATGTAAAGGATCCGTATCCAAAGGGCGATGGTCCAGACAGAGATGATCACGGACATGTTCGAATAGATTGCTTTATTGAGATTCCCTATACCTACACGACCGAAGCCGAGGTTCCCGCTAAGTTAAAAAGAGTAAGGTAGCTCATTGAGGCGCGTATATGAAGATGAAACTGAACCAGGTAGATGCGCAGACAACTCCGCAGGTCGATTCGAACGGGGTCAACCTGAGCCACTTTTCATTTCATCGAAGGTGGTTGCGAGTAGGCATTCTGGCTGTCGGAGCCGCTTTCGGTCGAGCTCCGAGACAGTCGCTCGGTGTTGATCGAGGCACTGATCACAACCCTCCAGGAGTAACCCAACTAGACGGCGTAGCAACCCACCCTGACAAATGGGATGTCGTAAAAAATACTCCGCGCGCCCTCAAAGAGGCTGCGCGGGCGAGCAGTCGAAGGGAACTGGAAAGGGTCGGCGGGAACATTAATCATATAGAGCCCGCCCGAGTAGCCCGCGACCTGCGTGCGCAGGTTTCAAAGCTACTAACAGAATATGGCAATGCAATAAAGGAAATCTATGACGAGAGTGACAAGCAACTGGCATCGGAGCGAACGTTGGTAAGGCTCGGCAGCGAGGCAGCAAGTCGACTCGCGCCATCGGGCCCCGCAAAAGTCGGGGCCTCCTTGGTAAACAGGCTCGGTAAAAATGTTAACAAGTCGCTCGATCAGAGCATCAAGAACACAAAAACCCGCATAGATGCGTATCGCCAATATCTCATGGACCTTTCTGATGCCCAATTGCTCGAGTATTTTGACATTCGATCCACGGGCGACTTATCTCTACTACTATTTGAGAATACCCGAATACGTGGCCTCGATCCCTTTAGCCGCGAGGGAGTGAAAACACACCTTCTCGGTCAAGTGACCGCAGTGGCTGAAACCGCATGTGATTTATTGGGCTCCCCAAAGCAATCACTTCCATGTCG
>CAZPBV010000155.1:0-2334 GCA_964584675.1 uncultured Bdellovibrionales bacterium | reverse complement strand
CCGCCATGGCCAGAGTGAGGTGGACGGCTTCTTCTTCAGTGAGCCCGTCGTCGCGCCCACATTCACTTCGGCTTCCACAATGATCTCATCATCGTCCGCAGCCTTCCATGTCGCGCGATAGTGAATGGGGCGACGAAATCGCTCGAAAGGAGACTCCAACGGAACGAGACAGCTCCTTATCTGGGCCCCTCCACCCTGTCCCATGGGAGCCTCGAACATGTAGAAATAGCTCATCCCGCAGGCCCTACTCCGCACCAAGGGACTCCGAGGGTTGATAGTCAAGTTGAAAAGCATTCACCAACCCCTCGGTGTGCAGTAAAAGAAGTACGTTCAAAAAGTGTCGAGCCGAGCCTGACGCCGGAAGTTACGGGGGGCGACTTCATCCAGAGAAGCTGCCCTACACGCGGGGAACAAGTTGAAGTGCTTGGCCAGGATGGCACGAAGGTTACCGAGACGGTGGTACAAAAAGGATGTGTTTCCGCGCGCAAGATCGAAGTCGTGGAGCCCGACGGGACGAAAAGTGCTGAAATTCAAGATTCCCGGTCAGGGTCCCCGCGCCAAAAAGGTAGTCCTTTAAGCCTTGAAAAAGGAAAACAGCTCCTATCCGCCGGCCGTGTCATTTTGAGCGGCAAGGTTACCAAAGGATGTCCGCCTTGTTCAGACGGAACCCCCTCCTGCTCTGGCAAGCCTGAGCAGGACAAAAGCCGAGATTCTCATGATCGAAACACAGGGTTGGGCGGGTCTGACCTGTACCATGACCCAAGCGATAAAGCCCGCCGAAACGATAGCGGGGCTATGATGTCCTAAAAGACATCGAGCTTAGCAACAACCCTGCTCATGCAATATCGCGGTTAGCCCGCATAAATTTTCAAAGCCCCAAACTTTACAAAGTGCCTGAAGTCGCTATCACGGGTAATGAGCGCGATATTATGATCTATACAACTTTGCGCAATTAATGTGTCGCCCAATCTCGCTCGCAGTGCCTTCGCCATGACCTTGGCGCGCAAGGAGGTGGCTCTCTTCCAAAACCCTGGGACAATATCAAGGCTCGGTATCTTTTCAATAAAGCGCGCTAGTTGAGTCGGTAATTTTGGATCGCTCAATATTTCTACGAGAACGATAGGTGGTATGACGATAGTTCCTGAATTTAAAAAGCCGTCAACCCACTCGACATCAATCCCTTCTTCACCGCTTAAAAAGGCGACAAGCGAGCTTGTATCCAAAGCTACCATCATTATTCGTGCTTCATCTCATCCAAGGACAACGAAAACTTTACCTTCCCGCGCATTTTTCTAATCTCATAATACGCATCACGCGCTGCAATGAGTTGTAATCCCTTTCGTACGGTCTGGGTTAAATTATCTCCCCCTACTTTCAAGGCCTCTTCCAAAATATCGGCGGGGACCAACAGGGTAATCTTTTTAAGAGCCGGCTTGGCTTTTTTTTTCACGTTCAATCCATACCAGCCTCAATGCCGTATTGCAATACGGGATTTATACCAAAGGACATCGGAGAGTTCCGAAGGTCTCCCGAAAGGGTCTTTCTCCTCGATTTCAAGAGTCCCTTCTCCTTTTAGGTCGGCGTGAATGACGAGGGGAAAGGCTGTCCCAAGGGTCAGTTGGTGAAGAAATCGCTGGTGACAAATTAATCGCGGGAAGATCCTATTGCTGGAGTGGGATACACAAGGACCGGTCAACAACTGTCAGTCGGCATATCGTACTACCGCCCACCAGTGTGTAAGACCCTCTCTTTTCAAAGCTTGACGGAAACAATAGTTCCGCCGGCCGTAAGTTTTGCGAGGAAAGGGCGTTTGGTGCGAAAGTTGAATTAGATAATATTTTCAATGTCGCGAGAACCGTGGAGGACTCGGACAACAAAGATCCCCTCAGGAATCGGATCGTAAAAAATAACGTATTTTCGTACTGAGAAGCTTCGCAGTTTTGAGCCAAGCTCGGGGCGAGCGCGGCCCATTTCAGGTTGCGTCAGAAGGAGCAAAAATTTATCTCAATTTCATGCGCGAATTTGTCGGAAGCCCTCGGGTTCTCTGCCGCAATATGCAAAGCGATATCAAGGAGATCGATTTCAGCGAGTGGGCTAATTTTTACCGTTTTTGCCACTTGAGCCTCGAGCGCGGACTTTATCCTTGAACTGGTGGAGATCCCATTCTGCTGCATTGCCATGAGAGGCGCTTTCGTAACCTTTTTTGATCTCTCTCTTAAGTTCTTTCAAACGGAGATCTTTTAGCTCGTCCTGCTCTTTAAGGAGCCTAAGTGAGGGAGGACCGAAGTATGGGGAGGTCTCCTCCGACCTTGAATCGCAGATCCCCCGGGCTCA
>CAZPBV010000154.1:0-8230 GCA_964584675.1 uncultured Bdellovibrionales bacterium | reverse complement strand
TCTCCTCTACCCTGCCTCGCACTCTACCACCTCACCAGCACTAGGCAAGAAGGGCCGGCAAATGGTTGCTTAACGTCGTAGCCATGGCACAATACGAAGCACCATACACAGAGGGAGACATACGTTGTTACAGAAAGCTCTTAAGATAGTTGCGCTTACGCCTGAGACGGAGGCTGCCATTTGTCGAGTACTCAATGAGTCCGCCACCGGTTCCGTGCATCCACAGCCTTTTAAACCAACTTCCTCTCTGCCGTATCCGTCTGGCTCTGTCACCATCAAGACAGCAGACCGTAACGGGGTTACCTTGCGATGTTGGTGTGCTGGTGGCTTCCAAGACGTACTGGTAAAACCAGCAAAGGGCGACTCTTTTGCGGATTTAAAAGACGCATTGTCCGCCATCTTCCTTTCCAGGCCGAAGCCTCAGACAAGACCAAGCTCTCCAAAACCTGGGCCTGCTCGCCCCGCAGCCGAAGCATCGATGCCGCCGGTCGCTACCACAGAAGTGAAAAGCCCCATCGACGCATTCCGCTGGCTAGCCCAACAAGATGAATACGCTGCCATTCATCCAACAGATTTTACCGCAAAAAAACACTCTGAAACCCCCGAAAAACTCGTTGTTCTCAATGACACAGTAGACGGAACCCCCCTCGCCTTTTTTGTCAGGAAATTCCTTCCCGGAGGATATCAGGACGCAACAGTAATAGCGAAGGACCCGGAGCAGAAACAAAGTCTTATAGAGTCAATAAACAGGCGCTTTTTTCAAAAGCCGCAGTTACGCGCCTTGCGAGTGCAAGTGGTGGGACCATGCGAAGAACTGGAACGATTTTCGAATCTCATGGTTGACCGGGTAGGAGGCCTCGTCAACACCCTTAAGACGTGGTGGGATGGAGGCTACCCCGCGCAGGATCCAGATATCTCCGGCAAGATGACGAGCTTCATGCGCGTAGCGCTGAGCGAAATCGGCAGAAACGAGATGGTGCGGGTATGCGGCCATTTGGAAAGAGGGGGGGATGACCTGTTTCAGTCTTGTCAGGGTCTGATTGTAGGAAGGTCCCGCCGAACTCCGCGTGACGGCCCGCTGGAGAAGGCCATCGCGAGTGATAACAAGGAGAAGATAGGAGAGTACCAGGCGTACCTCGAAGTTGTGAATATGGTGAGAGCAGGCGCTCTGCGTCCCCTGTCATTTCTTGCCGACTGGAGAAAAGATCTGGGAGACAAATGGGTGGACGTTATTATTGCCGAGGCCTGTGAATACTTGAGGCACCATGTCAAGGCCGAGGAACGCATTCAAGCTGATGAAGCCAGCCGTCTCAGAGCAAAGGAGAAATTTGAAAAATCTGCTGTAGGAAAACGATTTCTCAAGATCCAAAAAAAATTCTCTCCAGATGGACTGCCAAAGAGCAGACCGCGCCGTTTCGAGATCCTATCAAACCCTGAGGTAATTGCTGCATATAAAAAGAATGCTCGCTTGGTGCCTGCTGAGAATCTCAAGGAACTCCTTGCTGAGAATCCCCTGCTCCGTGACTTGGTGCGCCTCGATGTTCAATATCAAATTCTTTGTAAACCAAATACGCCCAAGAAGTGGACCCCTTTAACCAGGCATACGATGCGCTGGCCGTTTCTAGACACCACAATATTGGGAGCCGGTCTGCAGTGGAAAGAGGGGCGGCAATTTTCAATTTCAACGACTCTGCCAATGTACGACGAAGATGGAACGACAATTGTTCACTCCGCCGTGTCCGTGAGCGGCTTCCAAACTCTCAAACTAAATTCCAAGCTTCCGATGCGCGACCGCTGGTCTATTCGTCTTCCGGGCGACAATGACAATGAGCCGGCCTGGGTGACTATTAAAGGTCTTCGATTCGACAGGAGTAGCGGGCACTGGGAAATGAAGATCAGTTATGAAATAGAACCTTCTCTGCTGCCCGATAGAGAATATGATGCGCGGGCCGCATACTTTAAAGGGCGTCAACCTGCGCTTGAGACAGGAGACCTCGTGTGCGTGTTCGTTCTCGACCCACAGAAATTGGCTGTCAAGAAAGGGCGTCCACGAGCCGGCTGGTTTCGAGTGCTTGAGGTAACGAAAGAGGGCGCCAAGACCATTTATGGCATGCCAGTGCATGGATACGACTCATCTGCGCGCCGCGAGCGCTCCGTACAGCGGGGAGTTTCGACTTTTTTTGGGGGAGAAGCCAGAACCAGGCCTCAGGGCGCTCTTCGCGCGACTCATGGCCAGACAATGCTTCTTAGCCTTCCGCAGTTACTTGATTGCAACCGGCATTTACGGCGCGAAATTGACCTGCTTAAGATTCTCAAGAACCCGGACAGAGTAGACGAGGCCATTGAGAAGGTTGAACGGCGCATGACTTTAATTAAAGCAAAGCCCGAAAGCATTCGAAAAAGAGGCTCTGAGGACCGCTTGCAGAGGGTTCTCGATGCACTCCGCGCGGGGACGCCACTTACTCCTAACCTTCTTGAGCCGTTTAAGACGCGCATTAAGAGACTTCGAACAAGACTGGACGGCATGAAGGATAATTATAGGCATTCAATCGCAAAACAAGTGGTGCAACTAACGCAAAGGGCACGGAGCGGCTCCCTTAACGAAGCGACCCGGAAGGCGCGCGAGCAATCGCCTGATGGCGCTGTCATCCTGGTGACGGAGTATGCTAGGGGCAAGGGCCCGGGTAAGTATAAGTTTGGGGCAGTCAATCGCGATTTGGCGGTGCTTGGACCAAGTGAGGTGCTTGGCCTTGTGGGTCAGAAAGCTGCTGTTGCCGGGCCTTCCATATGCGTAGTCTCGATTGCGCGCTCGTGGAAAGACTTTGCGATTGAGGGCGAAACACACGGCGACGGCGCAGCACGGAAGACAACCGATCTTGCGGCGCACTTCTTAAACCCGCCGCCCAAGAAAGAAAAAGAAAAGGAGCCCCCTAGCGATGATTCGGATGCGCTAGAAGAACCGCTCGCTTGATAGCCTCAACTTTCCACCCCAACCTCTGGTTTGCCCTCGGGAGACATGTCACAAAAGGCTTCATGCAGGCAGCGCACCGCTACCTCGCAGTATTTGCGGGAAAGAATGACGGAAATTTTTATCTCTGATGTCGCAATCATTTGCACATCGATCTCTTCAGCCGCTAACACTTCAAACATTTTGGCGGCAACGCCGGTGTGATAACGCATGCCGACTCCCACGACTGAAACCTTTGCAATGTCCCTATCAACATGCGCCCCCTCGGCCCCAAGTTCAGGCACGCACTGCTGGGTAATGGCATAGGCTTGAGAACTTACCTCATCCGGAACGGTGAAGCTGATACTGGTCTTCCCTTCGCGCAAACCTGTCTGGGTAATCATATCGACGAATATGCCTTCTCCGGCCAGCGCGTTAAAAATTTTATTCAGCGAGCCAATGCCGCCCGGCATGCGGTGAATGGTTATTTTTGCCTCGTCGGTACGATAGGTTATTCCGGTTACCACAGGCTTTTCCGTCAGTTCCTCCTCTCGAACAATCCAGGTGCCCTTGGTGCCCGGCGGGTCGCCGGGGTCAAAGGTGGAAAGCACCACCAGGGGGACCTTATAGCACATGGCAAAATAAACGGAGCGCGGGTGCAGCACCTTTGCCCCAAGACTTGCCATTTCCAGCATTTCTTCATGACAGACACGCTTCAGCGGACGGGCTCGGGCGCATACACGCGGATCGGTTGAGTACACGCCGTCAACATCGGTATATATGTAGCACGCCTTTGCCTTCAGCGCGGCCGCCACCGCCACCGCGGTAATATCCGATCCGCCGCGCCCCAAAGTGGTCAGATTGCCTTCATCGTCCATGCCTTGAAATCCGGCCACGACCGGAATGGCGCCCTCATGAAGAACTTCTTCCACCCGGCCCGCATCGATGTTGAGAATCTTGGCATTGGTAAAACGGTGGTCAGTGGAAATGCGCGCCTGCTGCGCCAAGAGGCTCTTGGCCGGCAGACCCTCTTCAATGAGCGCCATGGCCAAGAGCGCCACCGTAATTTGCTCGCCGGTGGCAACCAGAACATCAAGTTCACGCGGCTCGGGATTTTCAACACAACTCTTGGCAAGCGAAATGAGCTTATTTGTCTCGCCTGCCATGGCCGATACCACCGCAACCACCCTCTCTTCAGGATGGGACTCTCGATAGCGGCGAATGAGTCTGGCAACATTCTTGATTCGGGAAATATCCCCGACCGAGGTGCCGCCAAATTTTTTTACAACGACATTCATTCAGATTTTAACCATCCCGGGGCATGTTTATGAGCGGCGAGTATATTCGTGCAGCCAATCAAACGCCCATATTTTGACCGGCTGCTGCTGCATACCTCAAGCCATTGAATTTTTCAATCCAGCAACCCGCTTAACCAGCGCTCTTTCTGATTTCAATGCGACGCTCGTCGGCAGACACTACTGAAAATTTGATTTGCCACCTGCAATCCCGGCTCAGTTCCGGAAAACGGTCGAACCATTCAATCAGGCGTATCACCTCCCTTGAGCATGGCAGGAACAGCTCGTCGGGTAGATGACTGACTCTGTACAAATCCCAATGCTCGATACAGGTGCCGTCGGGACCGGAGTATTCATGACACAAGACATAGGTCGGGGATGAAATAGAATCGACAATGCCTAAAGCTTGCGCCAAGAATTTCACAAAGGTTGTCTTGCCCGCTCCAAGTTCGCCGCTCAACCCAACGCTATCTCCTGCTCTCAATTGAGGCGCCAGGAAACTTGCAACAGTCCGCAACTCTTCAAGATTTCGGGCAGCACCAGAGAAAACTACCGCATCATCCATATTGCCTGGGAAATGTTATCAATAATATCTCCCGCCAGCAAAGGCACGCCACGGCCGCCCTGAGCAAAATCTCCCGCCACCCCGTGAAGGTACACTCCCGAGCGGGCGGCGAGATCGAGAAAACCGTTTCCATGCAAGCGCAACTGGGCGGCGAGAGCCGCTATGATGCCACTCAAGACGTCCCCGCTTCCCCCGCTCGCCATCCCGGCATTGCCTGTTGGGCACACGAATCCGCCGGCACCGGAATAAATGACAGTTCCCGCGCCCTTAAGCACCACCACCGCGCCGGTAATGCGGTGCAATTTTTCAGCCGCTCCGTACCTATCGCGCTGAATTTCCTCTGTCGACACCCCCAGGAGCCTCGACATTTCACCAGGATGGGGCGTTACAATCGCCGAAGAAAGATCAAGCGGCTTCTTGCTCAAAGCGCCGGCGAGAATGGTGAGCGCATCCGCATCCAGAACAACGGGCAGTTTTTCCTGAGCCGCTACAGCAACCAGCTTTTCTACCAGGGTCGAGACTTCAGATGACAGCCCAAGCCCCGGGCCGATAATAGTGCAAGAAGCTGCGCGCATACGCCCAAGGACATCGTCTTGACACTTTAAGAGGGAGGCTTCAGGCAGCGAATGGTGAAGGACCTCTGGTACTGCCGTCACGGCGGCCTGATCTTTGAACCGCACCATGGTAACCAGCCCGGCTCCGCTTCGCGCGGCCGCCCGAGAAGCGAGCAGAGCGGCCCCTGGCATATCGGCGCAACCCGCCACCACGTAAACATGGCCATAGGTACCCTTGTGCGAGGCAGCACCCGCATCTGGAGGAAGCGGTCGAAAGGGAACCCACACATCGGGTGGAGTTAAAAGTTTCCATTGAACAGGAACTTGCGGCGAGGCTGATATGCCGATGTCAATTGCTGAGATGGCGCCACACAAAGAACGCCCCGGATACTGCAACATGCCGCGCTTCACAAGTTCCATGGCAACAGTCTCGCGCGCTACCACATGCGGGACATATACTTCCCCGGTCGCTGCGTTCATACCGGAAGGAATATCAATGGCGACACACGATAGAGAGGACATCGAAACGGTTCCGCGCTCGCCCCCAAAGAGACGACACTGCGGGGACACCTCATTCCGGCTACAACAAGCGCCCCCCTCGATTAGACTATTACCATGGATGCCGGGCATTTTAATGGTCGGCTGGAATACCGGGCCTGCGCGCCGGCTGAGTGCCTGATGCAGGATTTCGATAGCGGCTCCCACATGCCCACGCGGAGCCGACTGCTGTCCGGTCCCGAGGAGAGCATCTACGACCAATTGGGTTCTGGAAAGCAAGCGCTCTAAATCGGCGGCGGAACACGGGCGGGGGGAACAGGGTCCCTCCAATTTTCCCAGCGCCTGCGACGCCCCCGTCACCTGCGGAAAGATCCGAATCGGAATTTTGCAAACGGCAACCCGCGCCCGCTGTTCGCTACAACCGCTGCTATAACGATCGGCAGCACAAAGTACAATCTGAACACGAATTCCTGCTGCATGTAACAGACGCGCAACAACAAGTCCATCGCCTCCATTATTTCCGGGCCCGCACAGAATAAGTGCCCCGCTTGCCTGCAGCTGTCTTCGATAGTTGCGCCGCAGATGCTTGGCGACTGCCCGACCCGCTCGTTCCATAAGCACCAAATCCGCGTGAGCTACTCCTTGCATGTCACTGATTGCAGCGGTGTCGAGTCTTGCCATTTCCTCAGGACTTGGCAGCAGAGCAGCGTGCGGTGTCACCGCCAGGGATACTGAGCCGCTTAGAACTGCCGCGGCAGAAGCGCCAAACTGGCTCATAGGATCGGCCACTGCTAGATATTCCCAATTTCTCGCCTCAGCACATCGGCGAGGTCTTCCGCGTGCTTCTTGCAAGCTTGATCATCTTCGCATTCCACCATCACCCGCACCTTGTTTTCTGTGCCGCTATAGCGAATGAGCAATCGACCGGTGTCGCGGAGGTCCTGCTCTTTTTCCTCAACCAGCTTCTGGAGCGGCGTGATAGTCTCAAGCGGCGGTTTCGATGCGACATCAATATTGATAATCTTCTGGGGAAAACGCTGAAAACCGCTATTTAATTCCGACAAGGTTTTTCCTTCCCGCTGCATAACGGCGAGCGCCATCAGGGCGGTAAGCGTTCCGTCGCCCGAGTAAGATTCATTGGAGAAAATGAGATGCCCGGATTGCTCTCCGCCAAGCTGACTTCCTATCTGAAGCATGCGCTCAAGCACGTAGCGATCCCCCACCTGCACCCGTTCGACCTGTATGCCGTGCTCGTTTAAAACCTTCTCCAACCCCAAATTTGACATGACCGTCGCTACCACTTTCTGCTGCCTCAAAAGCCCGCGCTTCTTAAGATCAATGGCGCAGAGTGCGAGAATCATGTCGCCGTCCAGCACATTACCCTTTTCATCCACCAAGATGGCTCTGTCGGCATCGCCATCAAGGGCTATTCCGATATCCAAGTTGTGCTCAAGGACCAGCTTGCGGACAATTTCAGGATACAGACTCCCAAAGCCCGCATTAATGTTGCGTCCATTCGGGCTCACACCGCGTGAGACTACCTCAGCTCCCAGTTCGCTAAACGTTTGCGGCGCAAGTAAGTAAGCGGCCCCATTGGCGCAGTCGAGCCCCAACTTGAGCCCTTCCAAGGTAAGCTCCCGAGCGAAACAGTTCTTGAGGTAGACCGTGTATCTCCCCAAAGCATCACTGATGCGGGTCGCCTTGCCAATATCTGAAGAAGCGAGTGTTCCCTCCTCGGCCCTCCTATCGCCCTCCACCCCCTTTGCCTGAGCTGCTTGCGCCTGCATGAAAGAAGACAAATCAAGCATGGCCTCAATTTCTGCTTCCATATCGTCGGCCAGTTTAAAACCATCCCCTCCGAATATCTTGATGCCGTTATCCTCATACGGGTTATGTGAAGCAGAGATCATAATACCGGCTTGTGCCCTCATACTGCGGGTTAAGTAAGAAACCCCGGGTGTTGGAATGGGGCCGACGAGGAGGACATCAGCTCCGGCCGACGTAATACCGGCTGCTAGCGCGGTTTCAATCATGTACCCCGAAAGCCGAGTATCTTTGCCGATCAGTACTCGGTGACGTCCGCTCTGCTTCAATAGGACCTTCGCTATGGCCTTTCCCAATCGAACCAATGTCTCGGGATCGAGGGGCGCAACATTGGCGACACCGCGCATACCGTCAGTTCCAAAGTACTTTCGATGAACGTTCATTTCTTGCCCCTCTTTTCTGAACCCGATATCGCCGCCGGCATTTCCATGCGCACCGTAACCATCTCAGGCTCGATAGATTTAATGGTGAACCCTTTTGGGGCGTCAACAGAAATCTTTACTTTTTCCAATATGCCCGCCCCCTGAGAGACTCGAACATAAGGGAT